>JAAEPL010000181.1 GCA_024232675.1 Planctomycetaceae bacterium | reverse complement strand
GTTTACCCCGGCCGGGATGAACCCTTTCAAGGATCATTTCCTGGGTAAAGTGAACCTCGAATTCACTCGCGCGACCAGCTGCCAGAAATGTTTGCGGACGGGAGATATCGAAAATGTCGGCCGCACGGCTTACCACCATACTTTTTTTGAGATGTTGGGAAACTTCAGCTTCGGCGATTACTTCAAAGAGGAAGCTATCGTGTGGGCTTGGGAATTTCTAACCGGTAAAAACTGGATGGATATTGATCCAGCTCGCTTGTCGGTAACGGTATACCAAGACGACGACGCTGCTGAGAATATCTGGCACAAAAAAGTTGGTCTTCCCATGGGCCAAATCAAGCGACTGGGTGAACACGATAATTTCTGGCCGGCGGGCGCGCCTACTGACGGTCCCGATGGCGTTTGTGGACCTTGCAGCGAAATTTTTTACCAACCCGAAAATGGGCCCGAATGCGAAATCTGGAATCTCGTTTTCACGCAATTTAATCGAGAGGGAGATCCCCCTAACAACCTTGTTGCCTTACCAAGCAAAAACATTGACACCGGCATGGGGCTGGAACGCATGGCAGCCATGATGCAAGGCGTGGAAACCAACTACCATACTGACTCACTCCTTCCGCTGGTTCTGGCATCTGCCGAAGCTTGCCATACCTCCTACGAACCCAATGCTGAAAATGGACGGCGGCTGCGTCGTATCGCTGACCACGTTCGCGCCTGCACGATGGCCATTCATGAAAATGTCTATCCTGGCAACCAAAAGGAAAACTATGTCATTCGCCGCCTTGTAAGACGAGCTGTTTTGCAAGGTCATGAAATGGGAATTCGCGATCCTTTTCTATTCGAAATTGTACCGACCGTCGTCGACATCATGGGACATCCTTACCCCGACATGAAGGGCAACGCCGAGAATATTTCCTCTGTCATTCGCGCTGAGGAAGAGCGATTCCTGAAAACACTCGACTCCGGATTGGGTGTCATCGAACGCATTTTCAAAAAAATGGACTCCTCGAATTTAAAAACGGTTGAGGGCCGACAAGCATTCGACCTGTATCAAGAACAGGGAATCCCAGCTGAGCTATTTGAATCCTTGGCCAGCGATAAGGGATTCGATTTTGATTGGGATGGATTCCGCCAAGCTCAAGACCAACATGCGATCGATAGTGGGGCAGGGGAAGTCGGTGTGATGGGAGATTTTGGTCCCATCGATGACATCAAGCGGGAATTGAAATCCACAGAATTTCTGGGCTACTCCAGTATTGAAGAGGCTGGCAAAGTTTGCGGCTTAGTTTGCGACGACCAATCTGTTGAATCCTTACTGAAGGGCACAAATGAATGCCTGCTGATTTTGGATCGCACCCCCTTTTATGCTGAATCAGGCGGTCAAGTCGGCGATCGTGGATTGATTACAGGGCCCTACGGTACCTTTTCAGTCCACGACACCCAAAAAAGTGGCGACGTGTTTATTCATTATGGTCGCGTGACGACGGGCATCATACGAAAAGGAGAATCGGTCACTGTTCAGGTAGACAAATCACGGCGACAAGGCATTCAACGCGCGCACACGGCGACACATATTTTGCATTTTGCTTTACAAAAGTACTTAGGAGAGCATGCTCAACAGAGAGGCTCCAAAGTCGAAGAAGATCAACTCCGTTTCGATTTTTCCAACAACTCTTCTGTCCCCGCAAATGTCATAAAGTTGTTGGAAAAGGAGGCCCTACATCGGATCGAGGAAGCCGAAGCTATCAAAGCCGAAGTCCTACCCATGGAAGATGCCCGGGAGCAGGGTGCCATGATGTTATTTGGAGAGAAATATCCGGACCCGGTCAGAATGGTCTGCATCGGAGAATACAGCAAAGAACTTTGCGGCGGCACGCATGTCGCCAACACTTCTGAGATCACCGCTTTCGAATTACTCGCCGAAGAAGCCGTGTCGACAGGGATTCGACGAATCGTTGCCCTAACAGGAGATAAAGCCAAACAACACGCCTTACAAACTCAATCGACGCTGAAGGAAACCACCGAGCTATTGGCGGTTGATCCAATGCAATTGGTGGCAGCAGTAGGAGATATCCTGCAATACACCAAAGCCCTGAAAAAACAACTTGGAGGCGGTAAAGAGGCAGAGTTTCATTCTCAGCCTCAAATCGAACCTTCAGAAATCAGCTACGTCGAATCGCGAGATATCGTCAAACAGACGGCGAGGGCCTTGAATGTGCAGGTCGCCGGCATTCCCCAAAGGGTTGAATCACTACTCGCGGAGATCGAAACTCTTAAACAACAAATTGACCAAATGGCAGATACTTCAGACTTAACCGCTGAGTCACTTTGGGAACGGGTCAACCCACTGGGTGATATTCAGGTGCTTGTTAGCGAGACGCCTAATGCCAGCCCCGACTTAATGCGTAAGCTAATCGATCAATTACGAAAAAAACACAACACCACTGCCATCTTTCTTGCTGCAGTTCAAGGTTCTGACAAAGTCATGTTGTTGGC
Organism: Planctomycetaceae bacterium; assembly: GCA_024232675.1. Lineage (GTDB taxonomy): Bacteria > Planctomycetota > Planctomycetia > Pirellulales > Pirellulaceae > CAJQPP01. The sequence goes on along the minus strand of JAAEPL010000181.1, from coordinate 1,349 downwards.
AGGCTTTAGTAAAGATTTGGTTGAACAAGGCTTCAGTGCCGGGGACTGGGTCAAGAAAGTCGCACCCACAGTGGGTGGCGGAGGCGGGGGTAGACCCGATATGGCTCAGGCTGGTGGTAAGCAACCCGAAAATATAAATGTGGCGCTCGACGCTGCCAGAGATTACTTGCGTGCCGCCACCGCTAATTAAATGACGGGAAAGCGGATTCATATTCAAGCGGATTCACCGGGGCAGATATCAAATATTCTTCCCTACTAACCAGCAATCATTTTTGCGATCCATTCTGAATTTCAGAATGGGTTTCTTAAGTCGCTGAGCTTCAAAAAAAAGACGCTCCCTACGGAGCGTCTATCGGATCAACTTTTTTCTTTGATTAGGTGGATGCCAAAAGGCTGTCTAAAGCAGAAATGGCGGCGTCGTAGTCCGGATGTTCTGTCACTTCTCCCACCGTTTCCACGTAGACAAGGTTTCCTTCTGAATTAAGCACGAAAACACCACGTGCGTGCAATTTCAATTCCTCAATCAACATGCCCCAATGATTGCCAAAATTGCGATCTTGATAATCGCTGGCAGTCTGCATGTTAATGTTATGCTCACCGCAAAACCGTCCCTGCGCGAACGGCAGATCACAGCTGACCGTTACCGCGTTAATCGCGTCGCCATGAGCGGCTAACTTCTCATTAAACTTCTGGGTTTGAATAGCACAAACACCAGTGTCCAGCGATGGCACAACGCTAATCAAAGTCGGCTTCCCTGCGAGATCAGCAAGCGTCAATGTCTGCATACCGTCTGCGAAATAGTGCAGTGTAAAATCAGGTGCAGGCTGACCCACTTCGAGTGCCTGACCTACGAGAGTCATGGGAGTGCCTTTGAACGTAATCGCTCCGGGACGTGACATTGTGTGATACCTCAACAGGGATACTGGAATAAATCGTTAACCAGTAAAGAGTATCAAATCCGCTGTCGTTGCTTACAAGGGGTTGGAAGAAATCCAACACCGGCTCAAGCGGTTACTTCCAGTCGATTTACAATTTGACCGATTCCAGCCATATTTCGAATCGACTCTTGGGCAACTTGCTTGGCAAACCATGAATCCACCTCTCCGTCGATGTAGAAGGCACCGCCTTCGGTTTTGACCCTTAGCTTCTTCGGGCAAACTTGCGGATTGGCATTCAAGAAGGAGGCAACACAGGCATCCCTGTAGCTCTCAGGAAAGTTTTCTTGGCCGTTCATGGGCGTCAGGATTGATATCAAGCGGTGGGAAAAACATCCAAAACAGGAACGTTCTAAAGTTCTATCGGATCATTTCCGTGACAAACGCACTGCCCCAAAAATCGAGAGTGTTATG
>JAAEPL010000180.1 GCA_024232675.1 Planctomycetaceae bacterium | reverse complement strand
CTGCGAAGACCACCGCCGACGGACGCGGATTCTACCTTGGTTTCACCACCCCCTGACGGCGTGTAGATAAAACCACCCACGGAATCTTTGTCAGCTTTGGCTGCGAAAGGTAGTTTGTTGTGTTCCGATTCAAGGTTTTGAGAGCGCGAAACAAATTTGAGCACACGTTGCATTTCAACACTGTCAGGATCAACCCCTGCCGCCACCAATGCATCGATGGCATAGGAGGTGTTCGATAAGTCCGGCCGCGCGTGTTTTCCATATCCAAAGCCGCCGAAGCGATCATCGGATTCTTTCACCTGGCGTCCCTCGGCCCACTGCGTACCTTGGGTGTAACCCGCGGCTTTCTTGATCAGCTCATCATAGCGACCGTCCGCATTCGCTTCGGCAAAGCACAAAATGGCTAAACAGGTTTCGTAATTTTTATAAATCGAGTTGGGTTTGTAGATCCCGCCATCGGGCTGAATGAAAGTCTTCAGGTATTCCAAGGATTTGGCGATGTCCGCATCATCCACCTTTTCGCCATGTTTCAGCATCGCCGTGGTAACTAATGCGGTGACGGCGGGACCGGCAAATTCACTATAAGATCCATTTTCGGAGTTCAGCCCCGTCGATTTGAGATAGGCGATGGCCTTTTGAGCGACGGTATCAACTGGGGAAGTTTCGTCTGGGGTCTGTCCGAAGCTTGCTTGCAGCGGTAGCAGAGCGGCAAATAGGGCAATCAACAGCTTGGCCAAAGGAGCCTTCATCATCATTTCCTTTTTAATTCGGTTCTGGCGTTCCTGATCTAGAAACTTAGCCTCGTCTTGTTCGGCAGTTACCGAGCAGAGGCCTTAACGCGTTATTGTATACCTGTTGGCAGGATGAGCCACAATTAAAAAAAGAGCCCGGCTGACTTGGCCGGGCTCTTCAGGGTTTCATTTGGCTTGTCCGGTATTATTGTCCGGTTTTCCAAGCTCGACTCTCCGCAGGCTTTTCAGCGCGTTTCGCTGCGACACGTTGGTCGGCAAACGGTACGAGTTGCTGTGCCCAACGAATCTGGTCTAGCGTGAAAAAGCGTTCGTAATAACCGTTGCTGAATTCTTTGCGATTGTGATTTGCAAGGAAGTCCCAGCCCAGACCGTCCATTCTGTGCCAAGTAGCGGCCTGTGCAATTTCTTGCGTGACCTCATCGTTTGCCACCATGCGAATCATTTCGAGTACCGATTCGTCTTTGATGTATTCACGGGCGGGCTTGATTTCGTATTTCATACTGGGTCGTGGATCGATTTTGTTAAATTCTAGGCAAACCGTCGTGACCGTGAGTTTGGCGCGTTTTCCAGGTGGGATGTTAAAGAATCCGCCACCGCCGCCGCCTCTGCCGCCACCCATGCCGCCGCCGCCTCTGCCCATGCCGCCGCCGCCCATGCCGCCGCCCATGCCGCCGCCCATGCCTTGACCGCCACCGCCCATGCCGCCGCCCATGCCGCCGCCCATGCCACCGCCGCCGCCGCCAAATCCGCCGCCGCCGCCGCCCATGCCGCCACCACCCAAGCCTTGGGCTAGGATCGGTACGCCGACAAAGGCTTCAGGCATACCAACGGCCAGAGGCTCGTCGGAATTGTTGGTGACGAAAATATTCGCCTCTGTGGCATCCTTGGGAATCAGCTCAACCTTGATGGTTCCCTCTTTTTTTGCGGCAAACATCTCAACCGGTGCATACCCTTCCACCGGAGTCATGGCTTTGATTACGCGAGTAGGTTGCTTCTTCTTACTCTGGCGGGCATCATCCTTGTCTTGGGCCAGCAACGAGGTTGCGGGAACACAAAACGTGACCATCATGGCGAATGCCAGAAATGTCTTGCCTAATTGAGTCGACCAATCGGATTTCATCTAATCTCTCCTCGGATATCGACACACCTTGCCTGTGTCAGACTTTGTGCACGCCAGCAACCCTATGCGACCTGCGTGCCATAAATTCAATTTTTGTGTCTGGGTCATACAGATCACGCGAAAAATTTTCGGCGACCCACAGACCTCTCACTTAAGACTAGTCGGGATTTAAGCACTTTCCAAGCAAAAAATACCTAAGATTGCCTGTCGTAACCCCGAAAAAACAGGCATGACCGGTTTAGTCGGTGTACCTATTTCGACCGTGTCTCAAAACGGCCCAGATTGTCGCATTTTGCTGCACAAAAACGGTGCACCGAAATTGGGTTTTTCGGCTGCTGGAGGCTCTTCTGCCCCTGACGAAGTAGGCGTTCCGGTGAGGAGACTGTTAAAAATAGTGATTAAAACGCTTGGCAGGATTAGCGACGCCCGCCGAAGACGGTCCCCCAAACGGTTAAAATTGGCATGAAATTGTTTGATTCAGGTTTCGGATAACCAGCGCAGTACGAAAAAAAAGCCCCAGATCGCGGTTTGGATGACCTGCGAGCTGGAGCATTTTGGTGGTTGCTGGAAAAGCTAGATCAGGGATTGCTCCCAATCGAGCTCGGTGGGGCTAAATGAGCGTGGCGATGACCAACGCTACGACACTCATCAGTTTCAGCAAGATATTCAAGGAAGGCCCGGAAGTATCTTTGAATGGATCGCCGACTGTGTCACCGACGACGGCTGCTTTGTGGGCTTCTGATCCTTTGGCGAGCTTGGTGCCGTTCACCTCAAAGCCTTCTTCGATCATCTTTTTGGCATTGTCCCAGGCCCCACCCGCGTTGGATTGGAAGAGTGCCATTAGCACGCCACTGACGGTCACGCCAGCCAACAAGCCACCCAACATCAAAGCGTTGGTATTGCCTTCGAGGCCAAAGTATTTGGGTAGGAATCCGAAGCCAACCGGTACCAGGACGGCGATTAAACCCGGAATGATCATTTCCCGAATGGAAGCTCGGGTTGAGATAGCAACGCATTTACCGTACTCGGCTTTTCCGTCGGCTGCTTCGAAGGTGATCTGATCTTCTTTGGACCAATCCTCAAATTCCTTATCGCCGTTTTTATTCATGACATCCAAAGCTTTCTTGAGCTCGGGAATATCACGGAACTGTCGTCGGACTTCCTCAATCATTGCCATCGCTGCTCGTCCCACGGCGTTCATGGAAAGTGCAGAGAAAAGGAAGGGCAACATGCCGCCAATAAACAGCGAGGCCATCACGTAGGGATTGGTTAGGTCAATGCCTTCGATGGGTGTGGTTAAGTGGGTGGCGTTGTAGGAGGTAATGAAGGCGGCAAAAAGAGCCAAAGCGGTGAGGGCTGCTGAACCAATGGCAAAGCCTTTTCCGATGGCCGCCGTGGTGTTCCCAACGGCATCCAGTTTATCGGTTCGGTTGCGTACTTCGCGGGGCAATTCTGCCATCTCGGCGATGCCACCTGCGTTATCCGAAATCGGCCCGTAAGCATCAACTGCCAATTGAATACCGGTGTTGGAAAGCATGCCGACTGCCGCAATCGCGATCCCATAAAGACCAGCGAATGAATAGGCTCCAATGATGGCCGCGGCGATGATAATGATCGGAATCGTGGTCGACATCATGCCGACGCCCAACCCGGCAATAATATTGGTGGCCGATCCGGTTACCGATTGTCGCACGATCGACTTGACCGGCGGGGTACCCGTTCCGGTATAGAATTCAGTGACCTTGCCAATCGCGAGTCCGGCACCCAGACCAAAGAGGATTGCGAAAAAGACACCATCGGCGGTGTAATCGAAACCATCAAAAGTCCAACCGTTTGCAGGCAACATGACTTTAATGATCAGGTACGTCAAAACCAACAAAATGCCGGCCGAACCAAATTCCCCTAGGTTGAGGGCGTGGTGAGGGTTCCCGCCTTCTTTGACCTTTACCATAAAGGTACCGATGATCGACGTGACAATGCCCGCACCCGCTAAAACAAGGGGTAACAATACAGCGGACATACCGTCAAAGCTGTCCATCGAACCTGCTTGGAAGGTTGTGTAAAAAGCAGCTCCCAGCACCATCGTGCCGATGATGGAGCCTACGTATGATTCAAAAAGGTCGGCTCCCATGCCAGCCACATCCCCCACGTTGTCTCCGACATTGTCGGCGATCGTGGCAGGGTTCAGGGGGTGATCCTCAGGAATGCCTGCTTCGACTTTTCCGACGAGGTCAGCACCCACGTCGGCTGCCTTGGTGTAAATCCCACCACCCACGCGGGCGAATAATGCAATGGACGAAGCACCAAAAGAAAAGCCGGTCAGCACGGTAATGACTCGGGTAACGCTTTCCACGTCACCCAGTCCGAACATCGTGGCATAAACAAGAAACAGAATACTTAGTCCCAAAACGCCAAGACCAACCACACCCATGCCCATCACGCTGCCGCCGGCAAAGGCGACTTCTAACGCTTTGCCTAGACCGTCTCGGGCTGCGTTGGTGGTTCTTACATTCGCCTTGGTGGCGACCCGCATGCCAATGAAACCAGCCGCTGCGGAACAAAAAGCACCTAGCACAAACGATAAGGCTAACAGCGGTGACGAGGCGTCACCTTGCGTGGAGCCGGCATAACCCAACAGTGCTGCCACGGCGATGACAAATACAAACAACACGCTGTATTCGGCTTTCAGGAATGACATGGCACCGTCGGTAATATTTTTGGCGATGCGAGCCATCCGCTCCGTGCCCACTTCTTGTTGAGAAACCCAAGAGGATTTCCAAAACGTATAGCCCAGTCCAGCTAGGCCAAAGAGAGGGATGATCCAAGCGATCAGAGGTACTCCTACCCCCGAGTTGGAGACCTTGCTTTCCGCAGCAGAGGTGGTTGCCTCAGGGCTGGCAGCGGTCTCTCCCGCAGATTCTTGGAAGGCGTGTAATTCAAAGTTCGGGGCGAGTGCTAATACGCCGAACGAGACACAAAAAACAGCGGCGAACATCCATCCACGCGATTGGCTTGCGAAGGACGGGCGACGACTTAAAAGTGCGGACATTTCTTTGCCTTTGACTGGTAGCAAAATGATAGGTTGGCGGTGTCACCAATTGTCTAAAGAGTCGTGGAATCGTGAAATACCAATTTGATCGCCACTCGGCCATGCGGAGGCGCAAGGGGAACGCGGAATTTTTCGCCGGGGGTTCCGGACTTAAGACAGGCACCCAAATCGGCGTGTCTAACCGCGGTCACTTACCTACGGACCCAAAGAGAAGCGCGGTCCAGAAGGCGTTTTCGAGTTCGTTCGAACAAACTAATTCTTCGCGAAGTTGGGAGTCTAACTCGGCCTAATCCTCGCTGTCAATAAGACTTACGCACAGGCAAACAACTTCATCAGAAAAAGCAATTTGAGAGTATCGTAAGCGGTGTGACGTGGGGTGAACCCGGGTCGCAAAAACATCGTGGGAGTGTGTGGCAAATCGAGTCTTCGATAGTGCTCCATGGGGTCGCTAGAGTCGCTGGACATACCGCTCCTCCGGGGCGTCCAAAGTGGCCTGTCACGGCGGTCGACCGGGTCTTGGTCGATTGAGACAAAGCGATAATTCGGCACATCAAACGCGCAATTTGGCCGGCAATGGTGGAATAGTCCACGCTGTGATATCGAGGGTCGGAGGAAACCAAGACCGCGGGCAAGGTACGCATTTTCCCTTTTCGACAAATCTTATAGAATTCCCAACCATCGAAAACAATTCAAACTTGGTCATCTGATAAGCCGGAACGCCTGAGATACTAGCGCTTTTTGGCTCGCACGGGAGAAACTTCATGCATTGGTTAACACGCTCGGTCGTTACTATGGGATTGGCCTTTGGCTGCCTGGGGCTCCAACCCGTTTCGGCTCAAGATGGCGAACCCCTGCTGGATCAAGCGATTGAAAAAAAGCTTGAGGCCAAGACACCACGCGACTTTGACAAAGTTGCCGACCTCTGTGAGGAAGCCATCGAGAAGGGGCTTTCCGACGATTCTTTGAAAACAGCTGAGGGTTTGTGGGCCAGTGCCAATTACAAGCACGCCCAGCTCTTAGCGGATAGGATCTTCCGCTCACCTCCCGATCCCCGTTGGAAATTTTTGCGACAACAAGCGCTCGAGAGGCTGGAAAAGAACACCGAATTGCAGGCTGATGATTCCAAAGCGTGGCTGATGATTGCCAAAATGCAATTATTGGACGGGGGTGACAAAGAGGCTGCAAGCGAGGCAGTTACGAAAGCGTTTGAAAATAGCGGCGACGATTTGGGGCAAAAAGCTGAAACCCTGATTCTGCGATCTCAAACGGGTAAAGACAAAGATCAGAAATGGAAAGACATTAACCAGGCCCTCGAGGTCGATCCGGCTAATCAGATGGGTTTGCGGGTACGCGGCCAGATGAATGTCTCAGATAAAAAATACGACGAGGCGATTGCTGATTTCGCAAAGTTGGCGACCGAGCGGAATAACCAGCCCGTCGAACTGTTGTTGCTGGCCAGAGGGCTGCGAGCTGAAAAAGAAGACGAGGCTGCTATGAAGGCGGTCAGTAAGGCCATTGAAATCAATCCGGACTTACCTTCGGCGTACAGTTTGAGAGCTTCTTTATATCTGGCAATGGAGAAAGACGAAGAAGCATTGGCGGATGTCTCGCGAGCGATCGAACTGAACCCCAAAGATTTGGAAGGCTTGCGGACTCGTGCGCGAGTTTATTACCAAAAGAAAAAATACAAAGAAGCTCTTAAAGACGTGGAAAAGATCATCTCCTTTCAAGAGGGGGATATTGACGCAATGTTCCTGCGTAGCTTGATCTACGCGGGGATGGAAGATTATGACGCCGCCATCGAAGAAATGGAGTTTCTGGTTCAAGAGATTCCAGGTGAACCGATGCTACGGAGCACGTTGGCAAGTCTTTATGTCAGTGCCAAAATGCACGAAAAAGCAATTAAGATCTACGACGATATTTTGAAAGATGATCCTAAAGATGAGCGTGCGTTGACCGGCCGGGGTGACGCTAAATTGAACGCGGGTAATCATGCTGAGGCAGTGGCTGATTATGAAGCGGCATTGGCTTTGAATGAAGAGGATGATCACATCCTGAATAACCTTGCGTGGGTACTGAGCACTTCACCCGAAGATGACGTGCGGGATGGTAAGCGAGCTTTAGAACTAGCCCTGCTTGCAGCCGAAACCACCGATTACAAAGTGGCCCACGTGTTGAGCACGTTAGCGGCTGCGTATGCCGAATCAGGTGATTTCGAAAACGCCGTCAAATGGTCAGAGAAATCGATTGAGTTGGCGGACGACGGTCGGCAAAAGAATGACCTCATGGAAGAATTGGCGACGCTGAAGTCGGGGCAACCCATTCGCGAAAATGAAGCCGAGGATGATGAGGAAGAGAAGGAAGCGGATGACAAAGCATCTGATAAAGCTGAAGCCAGTGAGTCCGAGTCCGACGACGGTCAGTAATTGCATATTTATTCCGAGATTGCTCACGGACGCTGCGGCGATAACCGCTAGTTAAGGACCTTCATGACGCTCGATCGACAAGCCAGCTTTGAGTTGATGTGCGAATACACCGCCAGCGACAGTTTGCGGCGACACATGCTGACTGTCGAAACGGCCATGCGGGCCTACGCGAAGAAACTGGGAGAGGATGAGGTGAAATGGGCCGTCGTTGGCTTGCTCCATGATTTCGATTATGAAAAGTGGCCCGAACCGCCCGACCATCCCATGCAGGGTTGCAAAATCTTAAAAGCAATGGATTACCCGGACGATGTGATTCACGCCATTCAGTCTCATGTGGAGCAGACCGGCGTGCCTCGCGTCTCGCTGCTAGATAAAGCCCTGTTTGCTTGTGATGAGCTTTGCGGTTTCATTACGGCAGTGGCCTATGTGCGACCGGCGGGGATCGAAGGCATGAAGGCGAAGAGCGTTCGTAAAAAAATGAAGCAGAAAAGTTTTGCTGCGAGCGTGAGTCGAGAGGATATCGTGCAAGGCGCTGCGGATTTTGATGTGGAACTCAACGAGCACATCGATTTTGTTATCCAAGCCCTGCAGGCAAACGCCGTGGCCTTAAAAATGGCAACGCCCTAACAGGTGCCCTGCTCTCTCGGAAAACAAGATACGTTTGCTGAACTGCCACAAGTATCAGTCACTCACACAAGGCTTTTTTAGAAGGCGCTAGTCCTT
>JAAEPL010000179.1 GCA_024232675.1 Planctomycetaceae bacterium | reverse complement strand
TAAGATAAGGCCATAATCGGTAAATCCCACTATTTCTCGAAAGAACCTGACTTTCCGTGGTAACCGATTGATTCAATTCCCAAGCAAGCGTGGTTAAAATCGATGCTTGGGGCTGCCGATTACGGCCGTCAAAAACGAGACCATGACACCCTGAACTGCTGCGGAGTATCACCTTATGTACGCAAATACGCGTTCTTTATTACTGGCCCTGCTGGGCACCTTGTTATTGTTTTCGCCAGCAATGGCGCAAGACTCAGACAAACCCAAAGACGACACCCCAGGTATCAACTCGGGTCTAGTCTCTGCATTGGGTTTTCGCGGTATCGGACCAGCTTTTATGTCGGGCCGTATTATTGACATTGCCGTCGATCCCGAAGACCGCAGCACTTGGTATGTGGCAGCGGCTTCCGGTGGAGTCTGGAAGACTGAAAACGCCGGCGTTACGTGGAAACCAATCTTCGATAACTACGGCTCCTATTCCATCGGTTGTGTCGCCGTAGATCCCAATGACCGTTTTACAATTTGGGTGGGCACTGGTGAAAATAACTCACAACGCAGCGTGGGATATGGTGACGGTCTATACAAATCGACCAATGGTGGCGCCTCGTTCACCAAAGTGGGTCTCGAAAACAGTGAACACATTGGCAAAATCTTGATCCACCCGGAGGACAGCGACACCGTATTCGTGGCGGCCCAAGGCCCACTCTGGCGAGCCGGAGGCGACCGCGGTTTGTACAAAACGACCGACGGCGGCAAAACTTGGAAACAAGTTTTAAATGTCAGTGAGAACACCGGAATCAATGAAGTCCATATGGATCCCAACGATACCGATATCATGTACGCCTCCAGCTATCAACGTCGGCGTCATACTTGGGTTCTGATCGATGGAGGCCCTGAGTCGACTGTCTACAAATCAACGGACGGTGGCGAGACGTGGAACAAATCGGATCGCGGCTTGCCCGGTGTCGATAAAGGTAAAATCGGGCTGGCGATATCACCGCATGATTCAGAAGTGCTTTATGCCTTAGTGGAGGCGGCGGCAGGCCAAAGCGGTTTTTACCGCAGCAGCAATCGCGGCGCTTCCTGGAAGAAAATGAGCGACTACGTTTCATCGAGTCCCCAGTATTACAACGAAATCGTCGCTTGCCCTCACAAAATGGATCGCGTCTATTCGCTGGACACCTATTTGCAGGTTACCGAGGATGGCGGCAAGAACTTTCAGGGCGTCGGCGAGGCTGATAAGCACGTTGATAACCACGCTCTGATCATTGACCCCGTCGATTCCGAACATCTCATCGTCGGTTGCGATGGCGGCGTTTATGAAACGTGGGATCGTGGCAAGTCTTACGACTTCAAAGCCAACCTCCCGCTGACTCAGTTCTACAAAGTGGCGGTCTCCAACGACAAGCCGTTTTACTACGTTTATGGTGGCACCCAAGACAATGCTACCCAAGGTGGCCCTTCCCAGACCACCAATGTGCATGGCATTCGCAATAGCGATTGGTTCGTAACGGTGTTCGGAGACGGTTTTGATCCCGCGGTCGATCCAGAAGATCCCGACACCGTTTACTCGCAGTGGCAGTATGGCGGCTTGGTCCGCTACAACCGAAAAACGGGTTTGTCCGTAGACATTAAACCGCAACCCGCCAAAGGCGGCCCTGCCTTACGTTGGAACTGGGACTCGGCCCTGCTGATCTCTCCGCATGATTCCAAACGCGTCTACTACGGATCGCAGATTCTTTTCCAAAGTGATGATCGAGGTGAAAACTGGCGTCCGATTAGCGAAGATCTTTCGCGGAACCTGAATCGCAATGAGTTAAAAGTCATGGGGCGTATTTGGGGTGTCGATGCCGTCGCCAAAAACGCATCCACGTCTTTGTACGGGACGATCGTATCGGTCAGTGAATCACCTTTGGTAGAAGGCTTGATCTATGTCGGCACCGATGACGGCATGGTTTCTATCACCGAGGATGGTGGTGAAAACTGGACCAAGGTCGACAAGTTTGAAGGCCTCGATATTCCCGAGTTCGGCTATATCAACGATATCGAGGCGGATCTTCACGACGAAAATACCGTTTACGTCGTGGTCAACAATCACAAACGCGGTGACTTCAAACCCTACATCGCAAAATCAACTGACCGCGGAAAAACGTGGACTGAAATTTCGGGGAACCTGCCAGAGCGAGGTAGTGTTTACACGCTGAAACAGGATCACGTGAATCCTAACTTGATGTTTTGCGGTACCGAATTTGGTTGTTTCTTTACCGTCGACGGCGGTAAAAAGTGGGTCGAGCTTTCCGCGGGATTACCCACCGTGGGAATCCGGGATATCGAAATTCAGGAACGCGAAAACGATCTTGTCTTGGCATCCTTCGGCCGCGGGTTTTATATTCTGGATGATTATTCTCCGTTGCGAGAATTGAGCTCGGATACGGGCAAGGAAAATAAAATCTTCCCTATTAAAAACGGCCTGATGTATTCGCAATCAGCGCCCATGGCCGGCGGAGCTCGAGCTTTCCAAGGAGCAAATTTTTACACTGCCCCCAACCCACCGTTTGGTGCAGCCTTTACCTACCATCTTAAAGATTCTTTGAAGACCAAAAAATCTGCTCGCAAAGAGAAAGATCGAAGCAATGCTCGCGCCGGTAAAGATGTGCCTTACCCATCTTGGGAATCGTTGAAAGCAGAGGACCGAGAAGTCGCACCCGCTGTGTGGCTGGTCATCCGTGACACCGATGGTAACGTGGTTCAACGGTTACCGGGTAGTACATCCAAAGGCATGCGACGAGCTTACTGGAATTACCGCCACGCCGGTGCCGGTCGCCGCGGTGGACCGCTGGCGGCGCCAGGCACCTATACCGTGGAAATTATTAAAATGGTCGATGGAGAGGTCAGTGAATTAGTCGCTGCCACCGAATTCGAAATTGAACCACTGGGCTTCGCCGGATTCGAAGAGCCGGATCGCAAAGAAATCTTGGCCTTTGCCAAGCAGTCCAACAAGTTGGCTCAAGCGGTCAATGCGGCAAGCACGTTGGCAGACGACGCCGAATCGCAACTCGACGCCATGGAGACGGCAATCAAGTCGACGCCCGATCTCGATCTCACTCTGTTAAATGAAGTTCGCGGCACCAAGACGAAGCTCATGGATGTGATGGAGAAATTTAATGGCGACCCCACGAAGTCCCGACGGAACGAATCCGCCTATCCAGGTTTCTCCAGTCGTATCCGCACTTTGATGTTTGGTGCTATGGCCTCTTATGAAGGTCCCACGGGAACCCATCGAAGCCAATACGAGGTCATTGACGAGGAGTTCACGGAAGCTTTGCAAATGCTCAACGAAATTCTGGAAACGGATATGCCAGCATTACACGAGCAAATGGATTCTGCGGGTGCCCCTTGGACCCCCGGACGCGAAATTCCTGACTGGAAGTAACGCGACGAACGTTTCATCGATACTCAAAACCGGCTCCGTTGTGGGCCGGTTTTTTTATTGCGGCTGCAATACAAAACGGCTCGTGATAGGCTTATGTTTTTGCCGCTACCCATTTCTTGATTGCCTGAGCTCGACCGATGTTTCTTCTCTTTCTGATAACCACAGTCTTAATTGTTGCCTGCGTAGTTTTTCATGCCAGTTGCCTGCAGGGCATCGGGATTTACTTGTTCCATGGAAAGAAATACGGTTTTCCCCGAATCAGCATTTTCATCATCCTGATCGTTCTCGCCCACTTGGTAGAGATCATGTTTTTCGCCGTAACCTTTGACCTTCTCAGTCCTTATCCCGATTACGGGACTGTTTCCGGCGCCGCGGATCCAACATTGCGAGACTTTTATTATTTCTCAGCGACGACGTATACCACGACCGGATATGGCGATTTCACGCCGGAAGGAAACCTGCGATTGTTGGCTACGGTCGAGGCCTTGACCGGTTTGATCATGATCGCTTGGACATCATCTTTTGCGTTTTTGTTGATGAACCGGTACTGGGAACGTCGAGTAGGGTCTCACGATTCTCCGCCCGATGCTCCCGTCTCCTAAGGTTCTTGGTCGTCGGACGCTTCGTTATTCGTGGCGTCTTGTTCCGCACCTGAACTGGTTTCGTTTGTCGGATCGACCGCTTTCGGAGTTACCTCTTCTGCCCTGGTGGCTTGCACAGAATCCTCTGTAGCTTCCTCAGACGATTGATCGTCGGATGCTGTTGCGGATTGATGCGTGTCCTTCGCTTGCCCCATTTCACCAAGCCAACGGAATACCACAAAAAATGCCGGTACGAACAAGAGCGAAAAGAAGGTTGCCGCGATCATCCCACCCACCACGGCATTCCCCACGGCACGGCGACTGGCAGCACCCGCTCCGGACGCGATCAATAATGGCATGAAACCAAGTATGGAAGAAAAGGCCGTCATTAGAATGGCCCGAAAACGTAGCTTGGCAGCCTCACTGGCTGACTCCAGAATAGAAAACCCTTCTCGGCGTTTTTCACTTGCAAATTCAACGATCAAAATCGCATTCTTACTGGCCAACGCTACCAATAACACGATCCCAATCTGGGTATACGTGTTGTTATCAGAGCCGGTGATCAATAGCGCACTGACGACACCGAGGGTGGCCAACGGTACCACCGCAATCACGGCCGCCGGCATGGTCCAACTTTCATACTGGGCGGCCAACACTAAGAACACCGCGAGAATTGCCAGTAAGAAGATAATCCCCTGACCACCCGCTTGCTTTTCCTGAAGCGAGATCCCCGTCCACTCAAATGCAAACGAAGGTGGCAAGGTTGATTTGGTAACTTGTTCCATGATATTGAGTGCCTGTCCCGAACTCGTACCCGGCGCTGGGGAGCCATTGATGGACGCACTCGGATACATTTGATAACGTCGCACCGATGCCGGTCCAAAATCCTCGCGCACATCCACCAGCGACCCCATGGGAATGGCTTGGCCTTTGCGGTTTCGCACCTCGAGATCCATGATGTCGTCCACATTATTACGGTACTGGGCATCCGCTTGGATTCGCACCTGATAGGTTCGTCCCCCGTAATTGAAATCATTGACGTAGGCTGAGCCTAAAAAAGCTTGCAGCGTCGAGAATACGGAACTCAAAGGCACGTCTTTGGCTTTCACCTGCACCCGGTCAATATCCACAAACAACTGCGGCGACTCGGCGCGGAACGTTGAGTTCAACTGTTGAAGACCTGGTTGTTCGTCGCCCACCCTGACCACATTCTGAGAGACCTCCTGCAACGTCTTGTAACCCACGTTGCCTACATCCTGAACTTCCATTTGAAACCCACCGGCATTTCCTAGCCCATCAATCGGCGGTGGAATAAAAGGAAACACAATGGCATCGCGAACGTTACGAAGTTCTTTTTGGAGATTGCCAAGGATGCCCCGCACACGCAACTCGGGGGTCTTTCTTTCATCCCAAGGCTCGAAAATCACCGCCACGAATCCCACGTTGGAGGCAGCGCTGCCACTCAACAGGGAAAAACCTGTAATCGAGATGTAATCTTTGACGCCGGGGATATTGGCACAGATATCGTCGAGTTGACGCATTACCTCATCGGTTCGCTGCTTGGATGCGGCATCCGGCAACTGGACATTGATAAAGGCGTAACCTTGATCCTCGTTGGGCACAAACCCGGTAGGCAGTTGGGTAAATCCCCAGCCGGTAAGAAATAACAAGCCTGCAAAAATTAACATCACCACGGGGATCACTCGAACGCTTCCGCGGATCACCCGGTTATAGACATTGGTCGTGAATCCAAACGTTTTGTTGAACCAACGAAAGAAAAAGAATTTGGATTCGCGTGGCTCACGTAACACGATACCGCAGAGGGCCGGGCTTAAAGTCAAGGCATTAATCGTACTGATGAGTACGGCTGCCGAGATGGTTAGGGAAAATTGCTTAAATAACTGACCCGTGATGCCACTCATAAAAGCCGTTGGCACAAACACCGCCAACAACACGAGCGTCGTCGCAATCACCGGTCCGGTTATTTCTTCCATCGCGGCAATCGCGGCCTTTTTCGGTGAGAGTCCTTCGGCAATGTAACGTGATGTATTCTCCACCACCACGATGGCATCATCGACCACGATCCCGATCGCCAACACAATTCCGAACAGTGACAACATGTTGAGTGAAAAACCCAAGCCAGCCATGATCGCGAAAGTCCCGACTAAGGAGACTGGAATTGCGACCACGGGCACCACGGTCGCTCTCCAATCTTGCAAGAAGATAAAGATGACCAGCACCACCAGGATGACAGCGATCACAATCGTCGAATAAACCTCTTCGATCGACGCTTCCACAAACCGAGTGGTATCAAACGGGATATCCGCCTTCAGTCCCTGCGGCCAACTCCCTTGCTGCTCCAATGCTTTCAGTCTTTCCCGTACTTGGGTGGCCACGTTGAGCGCATTCGCTCCGGGCAACTGGTAGACTGCCACCGTCGCACACGGTTGTTGATTAAAGCGGGAAGAGAGGGTGTAATCTTTGGCACCCTTTTCAACACCGTTCTGAACATGACCGCTAATCGTCTGAGGGTCGGAAACCACATCCTTGACGCGAATCAACCGGCCCTCGGTTCCAGCGCCCACAACGATGTCACCAAACTGTTCTTCGGTTTCCAGTCGACCCAAGGCGTTGATGGGGTATTGAAATGCCGTACCCTGAGGAGCCGGCGGCGCCCCAATTTGGCCTGCTGCCACTTGAACATTCTGCTCGCTTATCGCATTCATAACGTCTTCTGTGGTCAGCGAGCGCGCTTTTAATTTCTGAGGGTCCAGCCAGATCCGCATGCTGTAGTCGCCGGCACCAAAGACCTTCACGGAACCGACCCCATTAATGCGGCTCAACTCATCTTTGACGTTTAACGCGTAATTACTCAGAAACAACTCGTCCATGCCGGGCGTCGCCGAGGTGAAGTTGATCATTTGCAGAATCTGCGTGGATTGCTTGCTGGTCGTCACTCCTTGACGCCTGACCTCTTCCGGTAGCTTGGGTGTAGCGATAGCAACTCGGTTTTGCACTAAAACCGTTGCCATATCCATATCGGTACCCAGCTCGAAGGTAACCTGCAGCGTGTAAGAGCCGTCATTGGCGCTGGTCGAGGACATGTACAACATGTTCTCAACACCGTTCACTTCCTGTTCGATGGCCGTTGCCACCGATTCCGCGATGACCTGAGCATTGGCACCCGGATAAAAAGCGCTAACTTGCACCGTAGGGGGTGCAACTTGAGGAAACTTGGCTACCGGTAACGAGGTAAAAGATACGAGTCCAGCCAGTACGATGATGATTGAAATCACCGAGGCAAAGATCGGTCGGTTAATGAAAAAACGCGACATGGTTCAGTTCTTTACTCCCTTAGTAGATCCCCGAAGGGTTAGCCACCAATGCTTGGAAATCGCTAATTCAAAATCACTCGCTGGCATCCACTTCGGATCCAGATCGGAGCATTTGAATGCCGTCTACTACGACACGACTGTCTTTCGTTAATCCCGATTCAATCACCACCATACCGTCATATTTTCCTCCCAAGACCACGTTCTTACGAACCGCTTTGGAGTCTTCGACAACGTAAACATAAGTACCGGCTGAATCGCGATTGATGGCCCGCTCGGGGATCAGTGTTGCGTCGTCATAGGTTCCGATCTCCACCCGAACTCTCACAAACAAACCGGGCAACAGGAATTTGCTGGGATCCGTGTTATCAAAGATGGCACGTAAAAGGAGTGTGCCTGTATCCTGATCGACCACGGGATCAGCATAGTCAAGGAAGCCATGAAAAATAAAATCCGGGTCGCCAGAACGCTTCAAAGCAACAGGGATCGTATTTGGCTTGAAGGGGCGTTCACTGTCCGCATCGCGTTCCAAGCTCAACAGAAATCGTTCGCTGATATTGAAATTAGCCCATACCTTCTTGTTGCTGACGATTTCGGTCAACTCATCGCCGTCTTTGACCAAGTTCCCGACTTTGACAAGTGTTCTCGTGACCCGTCCGTCAATCGGTGCCTCGACCGTTGTCCAACTCAGTTCAAGTTCTTTTTGCACCAAGTCGGCCTTGGCTTTATCCAGCGTGGCTTGCGCCTCGCTGACCTTTGCTTTTGACGAAGCTGTTTGAGCTGACGCCGCGTTGATTCCCGCCTGTGTGGTTTCCAGGGTTGCTTCAGCAGCGTCATATTCGCTTTGCGCGATCGCGTTCTGTTTGAGCAACAGAGCTAGGCGATCAAACTCTGCTTTACTCACTTTGTAGTCGGCTTTGGCTGATGTGACTCCCGCCTCCTGGACTTTCACATTGGCATTCGCTGTTTCCAGTGCCGCAGAAGCTGCCGCCACCGATGCCTTGGCGGAATTAACGGCAACGATAAATTCATCCTGTTGAATCAAAAATAACTGATCCCCTTTTTTGACCTCCAAGCTTTCTTCGGTTTCCTCTGGTATTTTCTCGATGATGCCACGCACGCGAGCCCTTACCAACGCCTGCTCAACCGCCTCAGTTTGTCCGTTTTCTTCGAGGTAAATCGGAACGGTTTTGATAACCGGCGTGGCAACCGTCACCTTGGTGGGAGGCGCTTGTTGATAATCAGCTGGTTTATCGCAACCCAATAACAGGGCCCAACCGCACAACAGGGCGATCAGTGGGATTCGGTTCACGTGCATCGAGCACACCTCTACAAAAGACCCAGGGAGCTTGAAATTCAACTCTTGGTAAATAGCAAAAAGTATTATGATCTTATTCGTCGACCTGCGAAAGATTAGCTTAGGCACCTTCGATATTTTGTGTTTAGGTTACCTCGCGTATCGGGTTCGCCGAATTCAAAATACCTTTTGCCGAATAAGAAAATGCTCCGCCAAATCGCCCAAGACTTTCGAGAATGCTGGAAACCACTCCTGATAACTAGCTTTCTTTACAAATTATTGACGATCGTATTTTTGGCGCCCTTGGTCGCGTTGCCCTTGCAATTGACCATCCGCTTTTCCAGTAATCAGGTCCTCACAGACCAGGATATCGCATTTTTCTTTGCCACCCCGCTGGGCGCGATAAGTCTGATTGCCGGCATCGCCATTTTCATCAGCATTGCGGCATCTGAGTTAACCGCACTTTTGGCGATCCTGGCAAGTGACCGCAAAAACCCCAGCCCCCTGGGGGCGATTCGCTTTGCCTTTCAAAGAAAAGCTCGCACATTCAAAGTCACGGCGCGAGGTACGCTCGTACTTTTACTGATCACCGCTCCCTTTTTGCTGATCGCCGGACTGATCTACAGGAGCTTACTTTCCGAATTTGACATCAACTTTTACCTGCAACAAAGCCCACCAGAATTCAAAATTGCAGTGGGCCTGGGTATCGTGTTGCTGGTGACTTGGTTGGTACTTGCTTTTCGTTTATTGGTGAATTGGTATTTAGCGATTGGTTTGGCAGCTTTTTGCGAAACCAATCCATCTAAAAAAATATTGCAGGAGAGTCGCGAGCGAGTTTTAGGTTTCCGTCGCCGCATACTTTTCTGGGTGCTGATTTGGCTGGCTGCTTCGACTCTCATTTCGACTGTTTCTGCCGGCATCATTATTAACATCGCCAGTATTTTCATTCCCGCACTAAAAGACTCCATTACCGCTTTGGCAGTGGCCATTGGTTTTTGCTTCGCCCTCTGGTCTTTGGTCAATCTACTCACGGCCTTATTCAGTCAGTGCCTATTCGCCGTGGTCTATTTCACCTTGTTTCGGCAAATGGCTGATGATCTCGCTCAGAAGATTCCCCCCACGCTTACCAGCGGTACGGAGTCACTCTCCGACGGACCCGGGTTCCAAATAACCGGCACCCGTTTGATGATTGGCTTGGTTATCGGGCTGCTATTTGCTGTTGCCATGGGCTGGTCGTTAGCGGCCAACTTGCGAGTGACCGATGATGTCAGCATTATCGCGCACCGGGGTGCTTCGAATGAGGCACCCGAAAACACCATGGCCGCAATCCAGCAGGCCATTAAAGATGAGGCTGATTGGGTTGAAATAGATGTTCAGGAAACCGTGGACGACCATATCATTGTGTTCCACGACAGTGATTTCATGAAACTGGCGAAAAACCCGTTAAAGATCTGGGATGCCACCCTAGCCGATGTGGAGGCCATCGATATTGGAAGTTGGTTTGATCCAAAATTCAGTGATCAACGCGCGCCTACTCTGCGCGACGTGCTGAAAGCCTGCAAAGGAAAAATCCGTGTCCTGATCGAATTGAAATATTACGGGCATGACGTTGATCTCGAAAATCGTGTCGCTCAAATTGTCGAAGAAGAGGGCATGGTTGATCAGATCGAACTGATGTCGCTGAAACTGGAGGCCGTTACAAAAATGAAAAAACTGCGACCGACTTGGCGGGTCGGTTTATTGATGTCGGTCGCCACCGGAAATTTGAAGGCATCCGAAGCCGATTTCTTGGCCATTAATGGCGCGTTCGTTGATCGCGATCTGATTAAAAAAGCCCATCAACGCCAACAAGACGTGCTCGTTTGGACCGTCAATGACGCCGCCTCTATGTCCACCATGATCGGGATGGGCGTTGACGGTTTAATCACTGATAAGCCAGCACTGGGCAGGGCCGTCTTGCGCGACCGGGAAAAACTTAATGTCGGTCAGCGACTCATGTTGGAACTGGCCGATGTCTTCGGTATCCAACCGCAAATCACCGACCAGTAATCCTTGACGACAAAGCCACGCTTAGCCGGGCATATTTGCCGGATACACGTAACTAGAGTCAGTTCCCAACGGCAGTCCCAAGGTCCAAAACAACACCAGCAATGCCGACCATAACAGAATGAAAGCCACACTGTAGGGTAACATCATGGAAACCAACGTACCGATCCCCGTGTTCTTGACGTAGCGTTTGCAGAAAACAACGACTAACGGGAAGTAAGGCATCAAAGGCGTGATGATATTGGTCGACGAATCACCGACTCGATAGGCAGCCTGCGTTAAGTCCGGAGATATATTAAGTTCCATCAACATCGGTACGAAGACCGCCGAGATCAAAGCCCATTTCGCCGAAGCCGATCCCAATAATAAATTGACGAAACCGACGAGCAGAACGATGCCAAAAATGGTGATTGCTCCGGGCAGGTTCAGTGATTTCAAGAAACCGGCACCTTTAATCGCCAACAGCAAACCAATGTTGGTTTGTGAAAACATCCAGATGAACAGCGAGCAGAAAAAAGCCAACACGATGTAGTAAGCCATCGTTTCCATCGACTTGGTCATCCCTTTGACAATATCCCGATGGGATTTAACCGTCCCTGCGACGTAGCCGTAAACAATTCCGGGGATTAGGAAAAACAAAAATATCAGAGGTACAATCGACCTCATCAACGGCGCGTCGAAGGTTAGCAGATTTCCTTTGGTTGCCTCTCCCGATGCCCTTAGCGCCGAGTCTTCCGGTAACGCCCACCAGACCATCACGGCCACTCCCAACGCCACAGCGGCCAAAGCGGCAATCATCCCGCGAACTTCCTTGGCAGTGACCTCTTCAAAAGTCGGCATTTGATCGATCTCGCCGTCCACCGCGACGTCGCCAAGTCGAGGCTCAACGATCTTATCAGTAATGAACCACCCGACAAAAACAATCAGAAAGGTCGAAGCTGCCGTGAAAACATTGTTGTTAACAATACTGACCTGTACGTCAGGGTCATAAAGCTGTGCGGCTGTTAAGGTAAATCCTTGTAACAGGGGATCCAGACCACTGGGCACCCAGAAGTTAGCGGAGAACCCACCCGAAACCCCAGCAAAGGCTGCTGCGATCCCCGCCAAGGGATGCCGTCCCGCAGCGTAAAAAATGACCCCACCGATCGGAATCACAAGCACATACCCGGCATCCACAGCGTAATGCGATCCGATGCCCACTAAAATTAGCGTGGGCGTTAATAACGACTTGGGCACCACACCCAAGACGGTTTTAATCATGGCCCCGATCAATCCGGTATGGTCAGCCACTCCGATGCCCAATAACGCAACCAACACGACGCCCAGCGGTGCGAAATTCACGAACGTCTTGACCATGCTCGTCAATATATTGGCAATTCCTTCACCGTTTACCTGATTGGCGACCACGATCGGCTCGTCCGTAATCGGGTTTAGGGCGTCAAATTCCATCATCGAAAGTGGCCATGAGAGAAGCCAGATGAAAAACATCAGCAATAAGAAGAGCACCGCAGGATCCGGCAATTTATTACCTACCACCTCGATGATATTCAGGAAACGATCGATCATTCCCGTTTTTTTTTCGCGGTCAGAACGACCGGGTTCAGGGTTAGCGTTCTCAGACATACTGTCGCTCCATCCTAAAAATCCAAGCTGAGTTTTGCCGAATGATAATCGATTCCGCGCCGCTGCGCAAGCTAACGGTGGATGGAATACGACTAGAAAACAGCCTAAATAGGCAGTTCCGGCGTAGGCAGTTCCGGCGGGCCGGCGTCTGGCTAGAGCAAGGCAGGGCAGGGCGATAAGAAATGCGGCGCTCTACCCCAACCTTTATTCAAAGACCAGCACGCCTAACGTCCTCGACGAACACGCAGCGGGCGTATGCCTGGCCGGCAGACGCGACGTGGCATGCGGTGCCCCGGCAATAGAAAACCGCGGCGGGCCGACGGACTCGACTGACAAGAATTCGTAGAAACCACCTGATCGCAATTCAGCGGCACCAAAACAATATTGCGATACCAAACAGGATTACCATGATCCTGCAAAAAAATGCGACCCTCGCGGTTCGCGCCGAAACCTTCACGGTTGCGAAATTT
>JAAEPL010000178.1 GCA_024232675.1 Planctomycetaceae bacterium | reverse complement strand
CAGCTGGGTGGTAATCCGAGCAGAATTGCCCATTGAAAAAATAAGTTTCGGAGTAAACTTGGAATGCTCTGATTGCACCTCAATTGAACCTGTTATGTCACAACCGAAACGGCCTAAAAAAGCGCACACGCGTCCCTGGTTCCAGCGTTGTAGTTACACGGTGATGCGGGAAGTATTTCGCATTAAAGCCATCCTTTTTTTCGGCATCCGTTGTTTCGGCCGCGAGAATTTTCCAGCAGATGGTGGGGCGCTGATATGCGCGAATCACCAGAGTAATTTGGATCCCCCGCTGGTCGGCATGATGGCGAATCGTCGGATGAATTACTTGGCCAAAAAGACCTTGTTTCTCCATCAGCCATTAAAATGGGCGATTGAGCATCTTGATGCCATCCCCATTGATCGCGACGGCATGGGGCTTGGCGGAGTCAAGGAGACCATTCGGCGATTGAGGCGAGACGAAATGGTTTTGATTTTTCCAGAAGGCCAACGCACTTTTGATGGGGAGATGACCCCCTTGATGCCGGGAATCTGTGCCTTGGCAAGAAGGACCGGAGTGCCACTGGTGCCGGTTGGCATGGATGGCGCCTTTCAGGCTTGGCGACGCGGGACTTCTATTCCCCTACCGACACGCGTGTGGATGGTCGTCGGCGCACCGATAACGAAAGACGAGTATGCCGGATTGAGTGACGGTGAATTAATCCAATTGCTAGATCAACGGATCCGTACCTGTTTTGATGAGGCTCGATCGCGAAGGCAAGGAAGTTACGTCAACCTAAATGGGCCCGTTGACCTAAACAAAGCCTAGTAGGTCGATATCAAACTTGAGGATTGAGTTGGGCGGAATGGCGGGGCTTGGCGAGGCAGGCCCATATGCCAGATCCGACGGGATGATCAGTATGCCACTGCCACCGACTGAGAATTTAGGAATGCCTTCGGTCCAACCAGCAATGACCTGTTGCAGAGAGAATGTAATATCGTCGTTGGCATCAAATTCTTGCCCGTTCAACAGCGTGCCAACGTAATTCACGGT
>JAAEPL010000177.1 GCA_024232675.1 Planctomycetaceae bacterium | reverse complement strand
TTTTCGGAAGAAGGGAAAATCGGCGTGCGCCGCGTCGTGTCGAAGTACTTACTAACCGTAACTGTTTTGCTGATCGGATTTGCAGGCATTCTCTCGCTGACAGGCGATACGCTGCTGAGGATCATTCTCGACGCAAGTTACCAAGCTAACCAATCCACGACCAATGTCTTATCACTGGCCATGATCGGTATCGGCATCAACTTCGACTTGGCCAACGGTTTGTATGCGTTGGGGCACCCGCGCCAGGATCTGGATGCCGTAGCGATAGGATTGAGTGTCACGAGTCTTTTGGCATGGCCATTTATCGCATCGCCCTATTTGGGTTGTTTGTCCGTAAGCAACATTTCGCTTGGCCGCGCGATGATGGGCCCGCGGCGGCGGTTCTGGTTTGCCAGCAGGCATGCTGATCGCTGCCGACGGTTCCAATCTGCCTGCCTATCATTATTTCTTGTCCGGTGCGGCCCGATCCCACCAACCTGAGCGTGGTTGAAACTCGGGCTTTAAAAACTGGGCATGAACTCGTTCGAGGTTTGGCAAGCGTTCGTCACGCATTTTAGCTTGCCACTTTTCATAAGCCGCGAGCTCAAATTTTGGGTTGTGCGTGGGTTGCTCGGCCTGCACCGTTTCCAGCCACTGATCAAGGGCGGCCGTCATCTCAGCGACAACCGTTGCGTTATCCGCAGCCAAGTCGTTTTCTTCGCCCGGATCATCCGGGATGTGGTACAGCTCGACCCGTTGATCTTCCAGGTAACGAATCAACTTCCAATCGCCCGCTCGGGCAATGGATGAGGGCTCTCCTCCCTGATTCCCGTAATGGGGATAATGCCAGAACAGCGTTCGTTGAGGAATAACGCCACCCTCAAAAATTTTCGCTAGGCTGACCCCATCGCAAGTTTGTGCGGGTCGTGGAGGCAATTGGCAAAGCTCCAACAACGTGGGGTAAAAGTCCATGCCGATCACGGGTGTCGCGGAAGACGAACCGGCTGCGATCCGCGAGGGCCAGCGGAAATAATAAGGCTCGCGTATCCCTCCTTCCCACTGCCGCCCCTTGCCTCCCCGCAAGGGTAAGTTCGACGTGGCAAATCCATCCCCCGAAGAAACACCCCCGTTGTCGGAGGTAAAGATGACAATGGTATCGTCTGTCAAATCCGTTTCCTCGAGAGCGGTCAAAACTTTTCCCACACCCGCATCCATGGATTCAATCATGCCGGCATAAACAGGATGGTCCTGCACTTGGCGTACCGGCATCGTGCGATCGATAAGAAACCGCTGTTCAAGCGGGGGGTGTGACTGGGCCTTCTGGCGATACTTTTCCCACAGCGACTGGCTTGTTTGAATGGGTGCGTGCACGCTGTAAAAAGCGAGGAAGGCAAAAAAGGGGCGGTGCTTATTTTGGCGAATAAAGTTCGCTGTCTCCTCACCCAATCGCACCGGCAAACATTCGCCGGCTGGGCCGTCCTCCAACTTGGGGTTTTTGTATGGAACGAAGAAACCGCCGGGCGGCGTGCCCGCGCGAAAGCCCCCCACATTGATGTCGAATCCGTGATCTTCTGGATGCGAGCCCTGATTGCCCAAGTGCCACTTGCCGGCAAAGAAAGTCTGATAGCCGGCCGCCTTAAAGACCTCCGCCAGCGTTTCTTCTTCCGCTGGAAGCTGGCGTTGATAAAACGCGGGTAGCAATTTTGTATTGCGTTTCCACTGATCCCCGGACGGCGCGCCGATGTAATCCGTAATTTTAATTCTGGCCGGACTTTTGCCCGTCATGATCGCAGCCCGCGAAGGGCTGCATACCTGGCAGGCTGCGTAGCCATTGCGAAAACGCATTCCCTCATGGCAAATCCGGTCAATATGAGGCGTCTCGTAAAACGTGCTGCCTTCGCAACTAAGATCGCGCCAACCTAAATCATCGGCCAGGATGAAAACCACATTGGGCGGCTTAGCCTGGCCTGCTCTGGAGGCCGTCGTCGCACTAGGTTGACCAACTCCCACTGTGGCCAACACATCGTTCTCTTTCGAAGCAAGCAAGTCTTTCGAAACCGCGTGATCCGTTGTTTGGGCTTGCCCAATACTTAGCCCGCTTAACCCAACCCAACACATCAAAACAACACAAATCTGGCGGATCATCTCTCAGCCTCTCAAGGTCTGGCAGCGCTTTGTGGCAGGCGACACTCTGGCACGACAATGAAGTTCGTATCGTACCGTGGAATTATTGAAAAGCAATTTTCCCACAAGACCTGCAATCACTCCCTCGCCTTGCATGAGCAAAAAAGAATGCCTG
>JAAEPL010000176.1 GCA_024232675.1 Planctomycetaceae bacterium | reverse complement strand
TTTTGACCGTTTCAATTTAAGACCTCTCGTGTGCCTGCTTATTTTGGTTTGTGTTGCTATCCATCAAGCACCCCTAGCCGCTCAAGATCGAGTCACTGTAAAGGATCCTCGCACCGGAAAAAATTCCCAATTTGACGCTTTGGTATTGGACTGGGACGCGGAACGTTTGTTGTACAAAGGCAACGACCGTGAGCGCACCATGCCTTCCTCCCGAGTCATTGATGTTGCTTACCCACGCACCCCCAAACACCTTGAGGCCGATCAGCAGCGAGAGGCTGGGCAATTTCTGCAAGCTTTGCAAAGCTACAAAAATGCTCTGTCAGAGGAACCGCGAGCATGGGTAAAAGTCGAACTCCTAGCCGGACAACTAAAATGTGCCCTCGCATTGAATCGCCAGCGTGATGCCTTAGCGGCATTTTTTGCGATCCAACAGGCCACTCCCAATTCCCGTTATTTTCATCTGCTGCCCCTACCTTGGCACAAAGCCCGGGTGGATGGCGGATTGGTGTCTACCTATCGCGATTGGTTGTCAGAAGAAAACGAACTCCGCAAATTAATCGCAGCAAGCTGGTTATTGAAGTCGGACGAAGCGGTCGCTGGAAAAGCGCTGAAAGCTCTTGCTCAAAGTGCTGACGCAAAAATTGCGCACCTGGCAACCGCTCAAGCCTGGCGTCCACAAATGGTGGCAACCACTACGGCTGACTTGTTGCGTTGGGAGGCGGCCCTTGGACGCATGCCGCCGAAGTTCCAGGCTGGTCCACGATTCCTGATTGCCCTAGCCAAGCGTCGAGCTAATCGGCAGGGGACAGAAGACACTTTTAACCAGGCGTTAGTTGGCATGCTGCAGATTCCCATTTTATTCCCCGAGGATTACCAAATCGCTGGGGCCGCGTTATTGGAGGCTCATGAAATGCTGGTAACCGCAGGGCGTGAGCAGGAAGCGAAAATTGTGCTTGCGGAACTCAAGCGAGATTATGCACTCTCCAACGCAGCGTTATCGTTAGGCGCGCGCATCGAAACCATGGACCAGTAATTGAATTGATCGAAAGCAAATCGTGAACAACGAATTAATAACAGTGAAGTCAAGCTCGGAACGGCGCCGCTCCGGGCAATATCTTTCTGGTTCTCCTATCCGCACTCCGGTCCCACGAAATATCGCGGAGCGTCGCCGCCTAACAAATTCCAACATGCTGCGGAGGCCCAAATGGCTGGCTGCTGCGGTCAGCTTGTTGAGTCTTTTAGTTCCCGGGTACGCCATGGGACAGGAGCTACCGGCTGTGTCGGAAGCCGCCACGTCCAAGGGATTCTTGGAGATTATTTTTTCCGGTGGGCTGATTGGCATTGCGATCATTATTTTGCTGTTGGCACTTTCGATGACTGCGGCGTACCTAATCATCGATCATTTATTATCAGTTCGGCGGTCAGATGTCATGCCAGATGGACTGGGCGATCAAGCCAGAGCATTGTTAGCTCAAGGCCAGATTGCCGAGGCACGCGAGATCTGCTCACAAAACCCAAGCGTCCTTTCTTTCATCCTTCTGCACGGCATGTCAGAAATGGAATACGGTTGGACCGCCGTCGAAAAAGCTCTCGAAGACTCGCTGATGGAACAATCGGCCCGCCTTTATCGCAAAATCGAGTACTTATCCGTCATTGGGAATATTGCCCCAATGGTTGGGCTTTTGGGAACGGTGATCGGGATGATCATGGCCTTTCAGCAAGTCGCGGCTACTCAAGCGACCGCCGGTGCACCGCAATTGGCCGAAGGCATCTACCAAGCCCTGGTAACCACGGTAGGCGGATTGATTGTGGCGATTCCCGCGATCGGTGCCTTTGCTGTGTTTCGCAACCGCATCGATCAGTTGATCGCCGAAACCGGATACACGGCACAGCACGTATTCGGGCCGCTGCGACGCAAGAAAAAAGCGACTTAGGAAATTCCCATGCGACGACCGACGATTGCCCGCCCACGCCAGCTGGGATTCAACATGACACCCATGATCGATGTGGTGTTCCTGTTGATCATTTTCTTCCTCGTTTCCAGCCATTTAGCGAAACAAGAAACTCGCATGAAGCTGGAACTGCCAGTTGCCGAATCGGGAGACGACGATCCTCTCTCCGATACGCCCAGAATCACGATCAACATCCAGGAAGATGGCACGATGACATTTGCAGGCCGGGCGTTATTGGACCAGGATTTGAGCAACCGACTGGCGGATGCCACCAAGGAACTCGGACAAGATGTCGAAGTACGCATTCGATGTAGTCGCATGGTGCCCTACGGGATGATCGAACCCATCATGTTGGCGTGCACTAAAAACGGGGTTTGGAACGTCTCGTATGCAGTTTACCGGGAGTCTCGATAATTATGGTGCGTCTACCATCCACCCGCGTCGACCGAGAACACGACATCAATGCGACCATGACACCCATGATCGATGTGGTGTTTTTATTGCTCATTTTCTTCGTCTGGACCGCAGGGACGCAGATCGTCGAGTACATCCTACCCAGTCAAATTTCCGCCCAACTTGGTAATCAGAAAACAGAAATAAGCGATCCCTTGCCCGAGCAGGATTTCGACAGCGTCGTGGTCCGTGTGCGGTGGGATGGAAGTCTGCCCGATTGGACGATCAACGAACAAGGTATGGAAACCATCGGGGATGTCGCCAGCACTTTAAACTCACTAGCCGCCATCAACCTGGAAGCACCGATCATTGTTCATCCCGATGAAAATGTGCCCATCGGTTTTGTGATCGAAGTTTACGATCAAGCCAAATTGGCAGGCTTTGAAAAAGTATCGTTTGCCCTAAACAATGCAATGCCATGATTCGCTACCTTTCCAAAATCTGTCTGGGTATTTGCTTACTGGCCGTCACTTATCTGAGCGGTCCCAGTGCCCACGCACAATTAGAACCCAGCATCGAAGTACGCACGATCAACGGCCTGACGCAGAGAAGGTTATTTGACGTTGCCACAACCTATGCGGAAACGTTACTTGTGAGCGGTCAACTGGATGGCCGCGCTACCGTAGACATTACCGTTGCCTTGTTGGATACGTTGGCCAAAAAAGCCTACCAAAGCTCGGACCCCGCTGATTGGGATAATGCGCGGAAAAAAGCTGTGACTTGGGAGGCCACCAATCAATCCCCTCGAAAAATTCTCATTTCGGTCCAGGCCGCGCTTTTGGAACAACTCCAAATTGAAAGGTGGATTCGAGAACTAGAACTGAAACTGGCCGGCGCTGAGACAAAAGCACTCGCCGTGGAAGCTATCTCAAATCTTGTGAATCGGTTTTCCGCCCTGCAAGCGGACATCAAGACGCTGCTAAACCGACGCCCCTCACCTCGAGAGGAAGCTGAGTGGTTCACCGCGAATGAGCTGTTAACGCTGCGTTACAACATCGAATACCAACGAGCGCGCACCCTGCTATACCGGGCAGCCCTGTACAACGATGCTGAAGACCTGAATCGAAATGATGTGCTGACCATGGTGGAAGGCCAGTTGAAATCGGTTCTCCAATCCATGAGCCCCAGTTTACCTTTGTGGTGGACGGTGCAAGCTGATCGAATTGCTCTCGCCCGAAAGATGCGTGATTACCAATCCGCTTATCGCCT
>JAAEPL010000175.1 GCA_024232675.1 Planctomycetaceae bacterium | reverse complement strand
TGCCACACCGAAGCCGAAACGATCTCCTCCGCTGACGCCACAGCCGAAATTGCAAAAGGACGGTACCCCTGCTCGATCAGCATTTGACATCGGAGCAGATGTTCTTCTGGCGGCAAATCGTGAAACACTTTCGATTCAACTGCTTTACTGGATCTCCACAATGCTGAGTAACGATGCTTACTTGCTCGGCGGGAAAGCAGCTCCTGATAACCCCCGTGCGCATGGAGTGGCCGCAGATCCAGATCCGTTTGCAAGTGAGAGAAATCGCTATACCCCCGATCAACCGCCTGGTGAAGCAAGCCCACTGCGCGATCGGCATAGACTTTCCCTTTATTGGACACGATTGCCGATGCAACCGAGAAAGCGCAAGCCGCACTGTACAAGAACTTGCCATCCTTCCCCTTCCGGTTTAGCAGCTGCTCCAATCGTTCCATTCCCTTTTCTGCCTCTCCAGAATAAGCAGCCACAATCGCCTCAAGGTACGCTTTGTGCCGTTCAGACGTGCCCACTTTATTGTGTTCGGCGACGTCTTCTGTAGCGCGCTCCGTCTCTCCGTTACGAGCATAGGCGTGAGCACGCCACAGATAACCATTCGCGTTTCTGGGTTCCGCCTCTAACACCGCGGAAAGTTCCTCGATCGCGATATCCATTTTTCCTAAACCAAAGTGAGCGATTCCGCGATGCAGTCGCTGCTCCATATCGTGTGGATTCAATTTCAAGACCTTATTGGCCTCGGTTAGTTTGGCTTGGTAAACCTCGCGAGAGGTGCGAATTTCCTGCGCAGGTCTGAGATCAATATCCCAGCATGCCTTTCCCAAGTATTCTTTTTCCGAAATCTCAACAGGGTCCATCCCCAACCATCGTCTGTGATTCAACGCGTCGACCCGATTTCTCACACCGCAATACTTCACTTGCCCATCCGTATCGAGGTAGGACTGTAAACTTTGTTGCCCCAAAAACCCCTGTTTAATCAGTGCTTTCATGGCCAAATCCATACCAGTTTCCGACAACCCCACCCATACGCGAGCCCCCACTTGCCCGTTCCAATGCTTTCTCCAAATACCCACAAAGTGTTCCTTTGCCTCCCCCTGCTGATTCTCCAAATAACCAGCCACATCAATTGCTGACATCCCTTTGGATCGCTGCTGTCGATCTATCTGCATGATTTGCTCGGCTGCCATGCCATGGAACATTTCCCAATCATGGGAATCTCTCGTCCAGATTGCTGCTACCTGAACTAGCTCATTCTTTTGATAGGGGCGTACTCGGAACGGCCGATATCCGGCAGGCTTGATTAAATCGGTAACCGCAAGAAATTGCTTAAACGGCATGGTCTGACAATAAGCAAAATGATCCGAGATAAAACCGGAAGCTGCCGCAAACTGGCTCGCGACCGACCCGTCCAATTTCACCCATTCGGGGTTGGGACTAACCTTTTGCCATTCAAAACCTAAGCTACGGTCCAACTCGTCGGCCAATAAAGGCAGAACCTCCGTGCGCTTTCCTTTCAATTCATCAAACAAGGCCAGGAACTGTTCCGGCGTCGCTTCCAATGCCAATTCCGCTAAGAACTGGGGTTGGTCTGATGCAAATTGTTCAAGGATTTCTGTTGCTAATGCCTGTTGCTCCGGCGTAAACCGTTCTTCGACGTTGCGGAAAACATTGGACAGATCCTGCAGCAAAGCAAGGCGAACTGGCCGGAGCAATTCAATCCAGGTTGCCACACGCAGCGAATTTTCTTTTACCAGCGATTCCACAACAGGTTTGGCGACGGCACCCCATTGCGGATTTTCAGCTTCATAAAATGCGAGCATGCTGGCGGCGGACAGTAATTGAGCCGATTGCTCCCCGTTACCATCTGTTACCACCTGCCAAAGGTCTCCTGCCAAGCGGTCTTTGTAATCAACGACCATGCGTCGGAGCACATCCAAATGATTTGGCTGGGCAACAAGGATTCGACCTTTGATGTACTCCAACTGGCCTGGATCATCCCGTAATAGGAGCAACGATATTTTTAATCGCTCCTCACTATCCTCCGCATCATTGCCACTTTGGAGTCTATCTAGCAAGCGTGGCTTAACCTGGCTCCATAACGGCACCACATCTTCAGCAAGCCCGGGAACTTGCGTCAGCTGAGCCCCTAAAAGAGCGGTGACGAATCCGTTGGCCTGAATTTCTCTTTGTTCCAGAACATTTCTCTCTCGGGCTAATTTCTGCTCCGTCTTCACGGCGCGCCGGACCCCTAAACCGATGAGGATCGTTATTGAAATAAGCGTCAGTATCGTCGCGAACCTCACGCCATGCAGCCGAATCGATCGCCACATCATCCTCCGCTCGGAAGCACTCCATTGCTGACGGTCGGTCAACGTATAAATACCTGTCGTCTCAGATAACGAAGGCAGGAATTGATTTTTTGGCTTTGAATTCCATAGAGCCGCATGCTCCACAAGTTTAAGTTCCGCACGCCCCTTGCGAGTCTCTTGCTGCTTACGAGTTAACCATTCTCGCAGCGAAGGCACCAAATAGTCATGCGTTAATTGGAAGTACTTTACGCCCGGTTCCGTTTTTAATGTCGAATCGTCATTGGCAGTCAGGCCCTCAGGATCGGTGGGTGTAATGAGTCTTAACTCGCGGTCCAAAATGCCGATGAGATCTTCAAAATCTCGACCGCGATTGCGATAACCGCTGGCTTCGCGTATTTCAGAATAGGAACGCATCGCGCCTTTAATATCTGTACCAGAATCCGGTAATAGATTTTTCAAAACAGCGCGTGCTGCCTTCTCGTGAAAACGATGTTTGGGTGGTGCCGTCGGAGCGCTAAATGTCTCTTCCAGAAAAGCAACTCCCACGCCACTGGTCCCACCAACCCTTACAAGCGAGGCTGGTGTCCAAGGTTTGCCTTTCATCATTTCAACAAACAAAGCCAATCGCACACAAATGACTTTATCTTCTTCCGCCAACCCAGCCACACATTGTTTTATGAATTGTTCTTGCTCTTTATCAAGCCAACCTTCTTTTGAGTCAATAACGCCAAAAGCACGGCCAAATGCCTGCAGAACTTTTTCCGCGTGTCGCACTGGAAATAAATCGACGGCTAAGGAGTTTTGCCCTTCCAACAGACTCATATCGAGGTCACGCATGAATCGTGTGGCTGCCATCCAAAAATCATCGCGTAACATCACGATGCATTGAACATGCCCACCATCACATTGCCGCAAAGCTTGCACCAGTTCAGTGTCAGTTTCCGTCTTCTTCGCATGCAACCATTGCTCGAACTGATCCAATACGATCAGCACTTTTTTTCCGGCAGGCAAACCTTGATTGCGACGCAATGCGGCTATTGTATCTTTCAAACTCAGATTACCGGCAACCTCTGGACATTGCTTCCTAATCCCCTGAAGCAAACGGGTTTCTGTTTCACGGGGTGTCGATTCGATGTAAACCGACAAAACATCCTTTGATAACAAAGGTAACAACCCGGCTTTGACTAACGAGGATTTACCACATCCCGAGGGGCCATAAATCAAACCGACCGGAAAAGTATGATCCGAATCCATCTCCTCAATACGAGTTTTCCAAAAACGTAGAATATCAGGCACCCCGTCGCGATCACGAGCGCCCGGTAAAAGCTCGGGAAAAAAACCAGCATCATGAGCGTCAAAAGATCGCAATCCTTTGGGGATAATCTTGATAGGCTGCTTTTCGGAACGCGTCACATCACCCGAAAAAGTCATTGACGCATTCGCATCGACAGCGTCTAACTGTTGATTTAACTTGGCATCTCGGCTGCGCGTATTTTCAGCGTCCACACCGCGATCACTTCTCCCCCGGCCTCTCTTAGTTTCTACCCGCGATTGCTCCTGCAAATATAAACGCAAATCTTCGGCCATCTCAATCGAAGATGCATAACGTTCGCTGGCCCGCTTTGCCATCGCTTTGTTGCAAATACGTTCCAATTCTCGGGGCAAATATTCATCGTATTGCCGCAAGGGGCGAGGCTCATGATTACGGACCCGTTCGAATAACTCGCGTTGGTTTTCACCGCGAAAAGGTCGACTGCCCGCCAGCAATTCATAAAAGACGGATCCCAAACTAAAGATGTCACTGCGGTTATCAACTCGGTGGCCTTCCCCGCGTGCCTGCTCCGGTGACATAAATGCGGGAGTCCCCGCATAACTGGGCTCGCTGCTAATGCCTTCTTCACTCAGTGCTAAACCAAAATCAACTACAAAAGCTTGACCACTCTTGTCGATTAAGATGTTACCCGGCTTCACATCGCGATGCACCAAGCCTTGCTCATGAGCGTAATCCAAAGCCTCCGCAACGGTCGCGACTAATTCCGCCGATTCATCGTACGAAGGGCGTCCCTCTTGAATCTTTTGACCAAGATTTATCCCGTCAATGTATTTAGAGACGATGTAGAAAACGCAATCGTCGGTACTGCCAACGTCAAAGACCGGCACGATATTTGGATGGTCCAAATTGGCAACCGTGCGAGCTTCTATCAGGTACTCTTCCGCACTATTTGCATCAGATACCAACTCAGCATGGGGCACCTTAATGGCGACCAATCGTTTTAACTGCTCATCTTCCGCAAGATAGACGAGTCCGAAGCCGCCTTTTCCTAAAATCTCTTGCACGCGATAGCGACCAATTCGCTCCAATTGATCTTCCTCAACCGCCTCCTCAGACCGAAGAGGGCTATCTTTGGCCAACTGCGTTTCATCGTATGGGTCGCGAGCGTTCACAATCAGGGCGAGCTTCGTTTTCGTTTTTTAAAACTTTAGGATTTATCAAGCTTCTTACATTCTAACAAACCAAACTGCAAAGTCACACTCGATGGACCATACGTGGCGGACTGGCTGGTAGGAAACGTGTAAACTAGATGACAATCCGCACTTGAGCCAAACGCTCGCTTGGTCTAGCTCGTGATTCCACTCTTAACGCATTCGCAAATCTAACGTAATCAGCGCGAACCCACTCATAGAAACCGCTGGGCCTGGGGAAGCCACGCACCATGAAATTAACTTCACTTTTTCGACCCCATTAGAACCCGCTAACGCAAAACGTGGACGGACTGAAAATTCACCCATTACACGTTCCGCAAAATAATCCGCTTTATTTTTCGCCACCTGCGAATCAAGGAGCACTGGGGAAAGCCTACTATCCCGCTTTAAAGAATCTGCACATCCATCGGTTTCTCTTTTTCATCGCGGTTAATTATGCCCATGTAACAATGGCCGGTGTTACCCACTGAACTTTCGTTTCACCAGCATGGACCCACTGACGAAGTTCACGGGCACTCGCCCGACACGACACGCATTCCTGACCGACCACCGCAGTGCAATCCGCTGTCGCTTACCTAGATTACGCACGCGCAGTACCGTGAACTTGGAAAACCTGTGTGATTTTACGCAAGCGATGTGATTGGAACTTGTCGCCATCGCCTCAGTCATTTCAGCCGATGAACGTTACCAGTCAAATTCCACTGTTAAAAATGAAAAGCAGGCGGCAAGTATTTGAAGAGCGGTTTAACGGTCGCCAGCGCATAGAAATACTTTAGTTTCTGAATTGATTGGCATGAATAACAGACGAAATATTTGACAACCGTTCCATTTACCTCCACGATGTTGTTCTGCGGAAGCCTCAAGGACGCCAGCATTTTATTGCTCGTACTCGCGAGCAAGCCGGCGAAACCGTTTGGGCTCAATCGCCTTCCTTGATTTGAAACTGGAGGACCGCCATGTTCAGTTCGCCTGCCACACAGCATGCAATGATTCGGCCCGCTCCGCGGCACACCCGGATCTGGGTTGGGGTGATACTTGCAACGCTACCTGTGATCTCAGGTTGCCTGGGAGTGGAAGGGTACCATTTTGTTGTGGAACCATCCGCGACGGGTGAAACGACCGTCAAACTCGGCGGGCAAGTCACCGACCAGATCATAAGAATCTTGGAACGCAACGAATTCGACGTTGAAGAAACCCTGCAGCAGCTTCGCAAAGTAACCGTAGCCGCACCAGTTTTGGTCGTCGATAACGATACCTTGCAAGGCACCGGCTGGACAGGCGATGAAATCTGGGCGGCAGCTATCGATAAAGCCGCTGCCTCTTCATTCAGCGCGAGTCTCAAAAGAACCTATATCAACCTAAGTGATATTTCGTTGGGATTGGTTGTTACCGATCGCCAACCGTCAGACCCCAGCCCCCAGGTCAATTGGGTCATGTGTGAGCGCGATTTCATTGGCACCCGAGTGACTCACTTCAATTTAGACTCCAGTATGGTACCGGTTCGTATTCGCGAAGATGGCCGAAAATTTGTTTTCTCCGATAGCGGCGAAACATTTGTTCCATGGGGCGTACAAATGTACCTCCGCCACAAAGTTGACGGTCAGTGGCAGTTACTTACCCGCGAGGAACTTGTTGTTGATTTCAAGTTCTTGCGCACAATCAACGTCAATTGCGTACGAATCCATGTTGAGTATCACCGCGTCATGAAGTCGCCCGAATTAGCGGACCCCGCTTTTCTCGAATACTTAGAAATGGTTTTGGATGTGGCAGAACAAACCGGCATCTACCTCGATGTAACGGGCTTGGACTGTTACCTACTGGAAACGGTTCCTGACTGGTACCACGAACTTGACGAAGAGGCTCATTGGGAGATGCAAGCCCGGTATTGGTCTGCTGTATCCCGAGTTTGCGCAGGAAGGCCCTGTGTACTCTTTTACAATTTGATAAATGAACCGATTGTTTCGGGCGGTAACTTCAATCCGGATTATCCCTGGATCGTCGACGGGGACTTCGCCGGTGAGTACTTTCTGCAACGACTGGTCGTAGATATCAACGGACGCGATCCTAAAGTGGTTACCAAGGCATGGATCGACAAGATGGTTGGTACCATTCGACAACACGATCCGCACACACCGACAACGATTGGAGCTATTGGATGGAGCTTACTCTACGAAAATCACCAACCCCTTTTCTATGATGCGGAAGTCGCTGAGAATCTGGATATCGTTTGCGTGCACCATTATCCGGATCAAAACGCAGACAATGAAGAAAGAGCCAGCCGAATTGCTAAATACGAAATTGGCAAACCGATCATCATTGAGGAGACCTATCCGTTGCGTTGCAATCTCGAAGTTTTTTCAGATTTCATCGACAACACACTGTCGGCTGGCACCGACGGTTGGGTAACGTACTTCTCCGGACAGACTTTCACGGAACTAAGGAAAGAAGGATCATTTCAGTCAGCCATGCAAATTATCGTTCTGGAATTTCTTCGAGACAATGCCGCTCGCATCCGCAATGACGCTCGATAAATAAACGTCACCGCCCCATTTCCTCGACGCTTTAGCAAATTCAGGTTGGAGAAATTTGCCTTCATCACCAAGAGGGGGGGGAGTTCGCATTCGCCGAGCGATTGGTTGGCAAGGCAGCGCAACGATCGGAAACTTTCCTGTCTACCTGCGGTTGCTTGTACGCTCCATTCCTAGGGGACCAGCCACCCTCCTCCACACTTTACTGCCGCATCCTGTGTCATTCTGCAATTAGCCACTAGTCGATTTTGCGATCGTCCCAATATCCATCTCTTAATTTCATCCCTGCCTAAATTTTAATGGACGGCAGTTTTGAAATCCCAAATCACGTTCGCTCGGACATTAAATCGGTACGCGGAAAGTGAGTAGCAGATGATAAAAGGACTTAGGTACCGTGGAGAGTTGACGCATCGACTCTGCAATGAGTAGAGGCCTGATAACGCGAGAACGAATCACCAATAAACAATCCGCGAATGAGTTTTAAGAGTCGCAGAAATCACCAACGAATGTTCGAAAAAAAGGCAGCGACGCTGGCGAAGCGATTTTAAGACGTAATTTGGAGTCGACTTTGTAGCCAAACTTTGCAGAACGACCACTTCCGGAACGCTGTCGCTCTCGCCATCCCTAACTGCTCAGCTGCCTCGTCAATCGATTTTCCTTCCAAAAGCCGCAAACGTACCAACCGTGCATTCTCAGGCATCGAATCCTGCATCAATTGAATAGCGTCTTCCAAAGCGTAAACGAATTGATCCGCCTCATTGATGCCTCGCAACTTAGCATGGTCACTCATATCATGAGCTACTGTTGACTCCAGCTTATTGCGTGTAATCCGCGAGCGAGTGCGATCGATTAGAATTTGCCTCATCGCTCTTGCAGCAAACCGAAATTGCAATGTCTCAGTGATGGGTGCCATAGATTTACCCACTCGCTGACTCGCCTTACTAGATTTCAAATACCACTCGTGAACGAGCCCCGTCGCCGTTAACGTGCTGGCAATTTCACGCCCCATCAAAGCTTTGGCAATTCTCTTTAGCCGAGCGTATATTTCGAGGCTAAGGCCTGAATCAACTTCAGTTGAATATTCGGTCATTTCCGCATCTTGAGAAAGGTTTGCATTTTGAAATACTCATCTCTGCCTTGTTAGTTTAGCCAAGGCTGGTCGCTAATTCAATAATCGCTGCCTTACGGTAAAAACCCTATCGTGTCGAAACAGCATGAACCTAAGTATAATTTGAACAACAGAGTTTGGAACTAACTATTTATCGCGGTCGCCAAACAAGCCAGTAAGGCACGAAAGCCTTTTTCGTCTTACAACCGTGATTGAAGAAGAAACTGCGGATGGTCGCTGTGAACTACCGCAGAACGGAACACGGTCCTTAAATGTGACTTGAAAACAGATGGGTGGCAAACGATTTCAACCATTGGTTCGCAAACCTAAAAAAGAAAGTCGGGGCGACAAGTTTCGAACCTGCGATCGCCCCATACAAAAACTGTCTTGCAATGGTTACCCGATGACTAATTCCTCGAGCCCCTCACAACTTTCTGCCAAATTTGCCCTTGCTGAAAATCTATCGCACTGTTTTTCGGACGTCCTTTAAGCGAACGTTACCTCAACTCAAGTCCCTGCGTTAGCGACAAATCTAATACGGACATGTTGCCCGACATCAAACGAATGTTCATTGCCACAGCGAATAAATAATTCCCCACCGCAAGATGTAACCACCGTGGCTAAGAAACCGCCTACCTCTCTATTCAATCGTGTGATCTGTCCCTGACCTGCATCACCTGCCGCAGGTTCGATCCGCAGCATCTCGGGGCGAATCAGAATGCTCTGCTCACGTAAATACAATTCCCAATCCGGCTGAATTTGACCGATCTGGCAATGCCATTGTTGACCCTGCTTAGTAACAGGAAGCTCATTGATGGGGCCAAAGATCCGGGCGGTTTCAGCATCAATCGCCCGTTGGTAAATCTCGTTCGGAGAATCCGTCTGAGTAATCTCGCCATGGTCCATTGCTGAGATCTGGTCCCCACAATTCAACGCCTCCATAGGGTCATGGGTTACCATCAAAGTAGGTGTCTCCGATTCCCTTAGTAATCGTAACGTTATCTCGCTGACTTCGCGTCGTAGGGCAGTGTCCAGACCTGAAAAGGGTTCATCCAACAACATTACGGAAGGTCGGGGTGCAAGCGCCCTGGCCAAGGCGACGCGTTGTTGCTGGCCGCCACTTAAACGATGCGGCATCGCCTTTTCATACTCAAGCAACCCAACTTGCTGCAGCAACTGAGTTACCCGACCCCTGCGTTGCTCACGTGATAAGGACTTCAAGCCAAAGGCAATATTTCGGGCTACTGAGAGGTGGGGAAACAACGCAAAATCTTGAAAAAGGTAACCCACATTTCGTTGCTCAGGCAGTATCTGAATATTTCTATTCGATACCACCTGACCGTCAATGTGGATACTGCCAGCGGTCGGTCTTTCTAGCCCGGCGATATTCCGCAAGAGCGTCGATTTCCCGCTTCCGGATGCGCCCACTAAACAGTGCACGCGACCGGGCACAAGCTCCAAACTAACCCCTCGAAGCGATTCAAAATCACCATAACGATGCGAAAGCCCCTGAACGATCACCCCTTTTGATAAAATCCGTTTCATGACAACCCCGGCCTTGAGCGGTCGATTAGTCGCGACAAAATCACGACCGGTGCCAAACCGACCAAGATGATAATTAGTGCACTAGTGGAAGCTTCCGGAAGACGTTCATCCGAAGCCAACTGATAAACTCTCACCGCCAGTGTTTCAAAATTAAAGGGTCTTAAAATTAAAGTCGCGGGCAATTCTTTAATTACCTCCACAAAGACAAAGAGCAATGCAGCCAATAAACTTCCTCTGACTAAGGGGAAATGAATACGCAACAAACGTTGCAACGGAGTGGCACCTAAAGTGCTACCCACATTATCCATCGAGGGTGGAATCCTCGCAAAACCCGATTGAACGAGGTTGAGGCCGATCGCTAAGAATCGCGTCTGATAGCCCAGAAGCAGGGCCACCATGGAGCCACTCAGAAATAGACCGGGAGACCAACCCCAAAGGTATTGGCAAAGATCGATAACCCAAGTCTCCCACCTCAACAAACACGCTACGACGCCAATCGCGATAACGCCTCCCGGAATTGCATAACCCAATCCAGTAACATAGTTGCTAACCCGAGTAATCTTTGACCCCGTGACACGAACAGCATAGACACACATTAATGCCAACAAACAGACCAGACAGGCGGAGATTAAAGCGACCGTTAGGCTGTTCGATGCCAACTCAAACATCAATTCCCATGCCCTCCGATCTCCATGTTCCAGTGTCATACCTATAAAAATACTGGCAGGAACCACAAACCCAAGCAACAAAGGGAGGCAACAGATGACGGACACGCCTGCACCACCGAGACGCCCCAACTTCCAAGGTTCCATATCACGGTAACGCTGGGTCGTGTGAAAATAATGAGCTTGCCGACGCGCACCCGTCTCGATCGCCACCAAGACCACAACGCCCATTAGCAAACATGTCGAAAGCTGGGCGGCTGCCTCTAAGGAACCTCGCGACATCCATGTACGATAAATGCCAGTTGATAACGTATCGACTGCGCAGTAATCAACGGCACCAAATTCGGCAACTGTCTCCATCATGACGAGCGTGCACCCCGCGGCGATTGCCGGCCGAGCAAGCGGTAATGCAACCCGGAAAAAAGTGGCCCAAGCCCCAGCACCCAAAGTTCGACTCGCCTCGATGACACACAAAGACTGAGTAACAAATGCGGTTCTAGCGGCAAGATAGACATAGGGATACAAACTTAGCGTCAAGATCGTGATCGCGCCGGGCAAAGAGCGAATCTCAGGAAACCAATAATCCTGTTTGGTCCACTGAAAGTATTCACGCAAATACGTTTGCACTGGCCCGCTGTACTGCAGCAAGTCAGTCAATGCGTAAGCCATTAAATAGGGTGGAATAGCCAAAGGAAGCAGCAAAGCCCAGCGCAGCACACCCTTACAGGGAAAATCACACATCGTCACTAACCAAGCACAACCGACCCCTATCAACAGCGTCGCCAGGGCCACGCCCAACGCCAAAATGACGGTGTTACTTACATATCGAAATAAAACCGTCTCTCGCAGATGCTCCCACGTGCCATCGGAAGGCTGGCCGACATAAAGCAATATCTCTGCTATGGGTAAAGCAACCAAGGTTGCCGTGCCTACGGATACAGCTATCCAAAAAAATCGAGAGCGTGTTAGACGGCAGGTGGGCAGCAACGGATTAAACCCCTCCTAAATCAACGTGAGCAAGTAAGATTCCAACCACCAAGATCGACTTATTGCGATCGTTGGCCTGCTTGCTGAACCCAAACCGCACTAGAGAAAAAGAGTCCACAGCCCCAAATTTCATATGTGCCTTAAACAGAGGCTGTGGAATCGTGAATTCACAAATCTACCCTCAACGCCATCCCGCTCGGTCCATCATGCGTAACGCTTTTTGATTGTTGCCTCCAAATACGGCAGGATTAAGAACATCTTCTTTGAACTCACCCAATTTGGTGAGCACGGGCGCAATTTCAACCCCTTCCACAACGGGATACTCATTGTTACCCGCAGCAAAAACTTTTTGTGCATCATCACTCGTAAGAAATTCGATGAACTTAATTGCATTTTCTTTATTGGGAGAGGACTTCACAACACCGATCCCAGAAATGTTGACATGAGCGCCACGATCATTTTGGTTAGGGAAGACAACTTGCACTTTGGAGGCCGCTTCCTTTTCTTCGTCGGAGCCATTTAACATTCGTGCAAAATAATAAGAGTTTGCGATGGCGACATCGCCTTCTCCCGCGGCAACCGCTTTGATTTGATCGCGATCCCCACCTTGCGGCCTTCGCGCCATGTTGGCGACCACGCCGTCACACCATTTTGCAGCGGCCTCTTCACCCTGAGCCTCAATTATGGAACCGACCAGCGATTGATTATAAACGTTCGAGGAACTGCGAATGAGAACGCGATCTTTCCATTTCGGATCCGCCAAATCTTCGTAGCATGTTATTTCGTTATCGCCCACACGATCTCTAGAACGTAAAATCACCCGAGCGCGTTTGGTCAGACCAAACCAGAGCCCTTCGGGGTGCCGTAAATTTTCGGGAACGCGATTTTCCAACAGCTCGGAATCTATCGGTTGAAAAACACCCAGTTGCTCCGCCTTGTGCAGGCGACCTGCATCTACCGTAATAAAAACGTCAGCCGGGCTGTTTTTCCCCTCTCGCTTTAACCGTTCGAGTAGAGCATCGGATTTGGCTTCGATGAGGTTTACCTTGACCCCGGTTTGCTCAGTAAATTTTTCATAAAGTGCATCATCGGTGTCGTAGTGACGCGCGGAATAAACATTTACTTCTTGTGCGGATAAAATTGCTACATGACTCGCCAAAATCAGACATGCAACGCATAAACGTTGGAACATTACAGACCTCTCAATCAAATGGGTACCAAGGAGAGTGGATGCATTGATGATCCACTTCAAAACCACTTCGTTTGGCTGGCGAAAGAGTGCAAAGCAAATTAGCTGGCTACCGGTCACAGACAGTGACACTGCGAAGAGCTGACGAGTATACCGATGCACCCATTTTGATCCCAGTGGGGCGGTAAAAGAAAAAACAAAAACGGCCAAGGCAGAAAAAGGTGGCAGGGACTGAATTGGCAGTTTGCGGCAAGGGGAGGGGATCCGATCCATGCCGGGCAGACCAACACCATTCGGATTCGACCGTCCGGTCCAGTTTCGTTACCTGAAAGGGCTAAGCAACGAAATGGGCTTAATCAATCATGCCGCCGAGTGACTTCATGCGACCAGGAGCCCTAGAGTCAAGCTGCGGACCGATACGCTGGAGAAGATATGCATGAGCCGCCTCGGAAAGTTCAAATTCGTCTATTTCAGCCTCGAGATCTTTCAAAGTCCCGTAGCCAGCACAAAAAGAATTAAGTCGCATGGCCACGGTGGAATCTGCAAGATCTTTTGCTTCGTGATAAAGGCCTTGCATATCTTTCAAGAGAATGGGATGACGCCGCAGGCTAAATTTCTGGTGATAATATTCGGCGTAGGCAAAAGACGTGAAGTCCTCAATCTCCGTGTTTACCTTCCGACCCTTTTTCTCCTCTTGCGCCTTTAAGGAAGCTTGGGCCTGCTCTTTTTGAATTGCGTTGTGCGTCAGAATTAACGAGCGGTATTGGCGACTGGAAGATTTTTTGCATGGTTCATGGGCATCCCAGAAAGCCTCCAATAACTGACCGTAGCTGACAACCTCGGGGTCATAATCGACTTGCAAGGTTTCCGTATGATCGCCGATCGATCGGTAGGTTGGTTTTTCATCCTGACCGCCCGCAAATCCAGCCCGCGTACGAATAACTCCCTTGATCGACCCGAACCGGGGATCTGGGCCCCAAAATCAACCTAGTCCAAAGGTTGCCGTTTCGAACGACTTACTCGTATCTTGGTCCATTACGGGGATCTTTCGCTGACGGTTTTCTTGGGCTTGGGCACTTGGTTGGCATAGGACCAATCCCATGATTACCCAACTACTAATCCGCAGAACTTTCGTCACACCCCACATGGTACACCCCCGTCACTTGCCAGATAATTTGCTGCAATCCATTGCATCAGCCCAATCTGTGCTCGCTCCATCTTTTAGTTCTTCTTCCGAGCCGGCTAATCGATGAACCAAAACCCGAATTCGGATAAGGCGAGCTTCTTTCATTACTGAAATTTCAATTTCATAATTCGGTTAATCATGAGGCGGAGTTGAACGTTTGTCAAATTTTCAGCAATTCCGCGTTATT
>JAAEPL010000174.1 GCA_024232675.1 Planctomycetaceae bacterium | reverse complement strand
GCTCTCACCGCTCTCGCCGCTTTCACCGCTTTCGCCGCTCTCTCCGCTCTCTCCGCTCTCTCCGCTCTCTCCGCTCTCTCCGCTCTCTCCGCTCTCTCCGCTCTCTCCGCTTTCGCCGCTTTCGCCGCTTTCGCCGCTCTCGCCGCTCTCGCCGCTCTCGCCGCTCTCTCCGCTTTCGCCGCTCTCTCCGCTCTCTCCGCTCTCTCCGCTCTCGCCGCTCTCGCCGCTCTCGCCGCTCTCTCCGCTTTCGCCGCTCTCACCCGCATCCGAGTTTTCGTTCGGATTTTCTTCTTCCGGGGTTTCTGACGGCGGATTACTGATCGGTTCCGTCACCACAACTCGGTACCGTTCGCTCACGCTCATATTGGGTTCGAGGACCCCCGGTTCGATTTCGCGGTTATCAAAAGCCGCAAAC
The DNA here is from genome assembly GCA_024232675.1 of Planctomycetaceae bacterium. Classification (GTDB taxonomy): domain Bacteria; phylum Planctomycetota; class Planctomycetia; order Pirellulales; family Pirellulaceae; genus CAJQPP01. Next base: position 17,147 of record JAAEPL010000174.1, on the reverse strand, counting down.
TGAATTTCCACGACGTCACCGGCTTTCACCAATGACTTCTTAGGCCAAAAGTCCCACTTAAGTTCGTTGTTCTGTGCGGGCTCTTGTTTGCCCAGTTTAAGTTCCTGTTCCACGAGGCGACGCGTTCCGTCTTCGACCGCCACAGACACGCCACTCAGCTTAAAATCAACATCTCCGCTGCGGATCAGGAATCGCAATCGAGAATTTGCCGGAACTTCCAATTCCGTTTCCAGAGGTTCTACGACTTGGATTTCGGGCGCAACGTCCGGTTTAACGATGATACGGTTGGCCGCAATTGACTGACTTCGCAATCCGTCGTCAGTAATAATATGCAGGCGATAGTGGGTGTAACGGGGTCCATTCCTAGCGGAGTTCAGCATCAATTGAAACTGGCAGTACGCTTGACGCGGGCCCGTCCTTTCCATGGAAACGGTGTTCACTTGCCGCATGTCATTACCGTCTGTTCGCAGCAACTGCAGGTAGCAGCTTTTGATATCCGTATTAGCTACGGCGTCGATCTTTACGACCGTGCCTTCATACTGTTCGATCGTCGTGACCCCCTCCTGGGTGTACGACTGCAAATCCATGTAGGGCGCAGGCTCATACGTTATGGAAGCGACCGAGAGAATCGGCGACGAAGTCAGTTGCACTTTATACTCAGGAGAACTTCCGTCTCCAGCCACTACTTTATATTTCAATGACTGTTCAATTCCGCGATCGCCCGTTCGCAATTTTGCCGAGAAGCGTTTGCGTTCGTCAGCTTGCAGAGGAATGGTGCCGTCGACAATCTGCCCGTCTAACGTAGAAAACACGACCTTTGCGGTTGCCGGATCAAAGGAGCCATCAATAAAGGCTGACACCTCCAGTTCTTGCCCGAAAAACACCTCGGCATTCCCTGGCTCCACCTCTTTGATACTGACCAGCGCAGGTTTTGAAATCGCCGAAGCGGGAGCCATTATCCGCGCGAAACTCTGGAACGGATCTTTGGGTGAAAAGACTTTGTAGGCGCCCAGCGTGAATACCAAAGCGGTCAAGACTAAAGCCGCTTGAATGGTGTGCGCCTTATCGACCGTATTTTCGACAGGCACTCCCGAAATATCATTGGCGGCTTTGGAGCCAACCATCTCGACGACACGTCGAGATACTTTGCCTGTTTGCTGGCGCAGTAGCAAATAGTTAATGAGGCTGTTTTTCATTTCTGGTTGAGACTCCTCAACCATCTTTGCTGCGTAAACTGGATTGATTTTACGGATCAGTAAAGGCACGATGGAGAAGATAAAATAGGCAGTAGCGCCTCCTAAAATGAGCAGCAAGCTTGCCCACCTCGCCCACACAGGCAGTTCGACCACCCAGCCATCGACGATGGCCAGCAGGAACAGGCCGCCCAGGATCCCGGCAAACAAATACATGCAGCAAGTGAATAAATCAATCAAGCGAACCTGGTTACCCGTTTTCCGCATTTGGGTCTGCAGGTATTGATCCAGTCTTGCGTTTCGTTCATTGATTGTGGACTGCGCCATCGAGATCCTCATCCGTATAGAAGCTAAAAAGAGCAGACGCGATTCCGCCAGCCCGCTCTTCCTTATGTATCGTAGCTTGGGGCCATTATTATAGACGATTTATTGGACTAAGAAGTTCCGTAAAACGTTCTCCGAAGATTGTGACCGACGACAAAGCACGCATTTGCGGCAAAATCAGCCCTTGGCTGACCGGACACTCGCAGCGTCAGGCCTTTTTCACTCCAGATTTATTGTTTCGCGGCTTCGCTGGGCGGCATATTTTCGGAGGTATTTGGGGCCGGTTCGTTGAGAAACAAATTCCAAATCTCATCTGAAATAGGAGGTTGGTTTTCCAAATATTTTTCGCGTAAAACCTGCCGCCACGCTTCGCGATCCAGACCATCAAAACTATTCTTCTCATCCGCAGATAGACCGTCATAAAAGACCCACAGCGTATCGTCTGGTACCTGACGCGTGGCCAGCGCGGCCGCCTGCAGCCAGCGTTCCACCAAACGACGTTGGTCTTCTAAGGATTCACCTGCTAACGTTTTCGCAGTTTGTTTGGAAACCATCGCTTCCAAATCCTGAAAATTTTCAGGTCCCATCAAGGCGAAGGCACTGGTTCGATCGAGAGTCAATACGTAACCAAAACGCCGCTCTGCTGGCAGCCTGTCGAATGGATTGTCTTGCTCGGGGAACAGCTCATTAATTTTCGCCAATGCAGCATCCTGTTTTTTCTCTACAAACTCTGTCCACCAGCGCAACAAGGGAACGACATCTTTCAGCGGCAGCCGAGTGCTCCCATACCGACCAAAGTTTTCCTGCTCTTGTTGTTTGCGGACTGCGATCACTTTACTGACTCGCTCGGCCATGGGAGTTTCCGCAATTTCATATTTCTGTTGAATCGGAATACTCTTCAGCCAATTGGCGTACGTTCGAGCGGTTGCCAATAGGTGTTCACTATCAGATCGTTGTACAATTTGACGGTGCATCTTTGCCAATTTAGCCTGACCCTCGGGCGGATTTTGTTGAAACGCTCTCCAGGCCTGCTTGAGCTGAATCACCTGAGATTCCGGCATACCCTCGAACCGCGTAGGACCCTGCGCTAAACCGTCAACATCTGTGTCATCTTCAAGCGACGCAACGCTTTGGTAGGCGAGAATATCTTCCGGGGTAAAGACCTCAGCCTCTTGTAACTCTTCAAGGAAAGCGACTTCCTGTAGTTCATCATAAACTTCGACGTTTTCTAAAAAATCGAGAGATGCCAGAAATTGCTGAAAGGGCTGCGCCTGATTCCAGCGCACGCCCTGAAAGGCACACCACAAGGCGACTCCAAAAATGGCCACCATGCTGACACCGACCCACGCCGCTCGTTTGCGTGGCTGGGGGCGTTTCAGCGAAGAGCTCACCACCAATTCGATGGTGCTTTGCAGAAACGATCGATCCGGTTGGCTTTGTGGCAGTTCATCGAGCAGGTCCCAAGAAACCTGCAATTGATGCAAACGTTCTCGAAGCTCGGCCTCGCTTGCCAATTGACTTTCCAAGCGTTCGGTCTCTGCTGCGGATAACTCGCCGTCAAGATAGGCCACGAGAATCTCATCGCGAGGATCCACGTCCTGCTCAGCAGCGACAGCCTTTATCGGTTGTGTCTCTTTATCAAAGTCGCGTGGTTGCTCACTCATCGCTTGGCCTTTCCCCTTTCCCTCGCGTCGTTTCCAATTGCGCCCGCATGTCCCCTTCCGCAATTTCGCCCGGCGGTCGCCCTCCCGAGTGAATGTAAGGCTGCAGCAGATCTCTCAAATTGGAGCGGGCACGCGAAAGAAGACTCTTAACCGCCTGTGGAGAGAGGTCCATCGTCTGACCAATATCTTCGTAACTCATGTGTTCGTACTTACAGAGCAGCAGAGCCGTACGTTGACGATCGCTCAGCGACTGAATGGCTAACTTGACCACTTCAGATATTTCGAGCCGTGCCAACTGACGCGCCGGCATGAGGCCACTGGCTGCCTTAGCCAACGTGTCGAGGGGCCGCGCCAGGGCTTGTCCACTGGGACTGGATTGCAAATGAATCTCCTTGCGTCGCACGAGTTTGCGTATCGCATTGTTGGCGACATTATTGGCAATCGTGAACAGCCACGTTGAAAACTTTGCAGTCGGTTTGTAGGTGGCACGAGCCCGATACACACGCATAAAAACTTCCTGCGTCAAATCTTCCGCTTGGCCTTGGCCCGGCACCAAATGTTCCAAGATCGATATCAACCGTTGTTGGTAACGGCTGACAAGCTCCTCGAAGGCGGAGGCGTTTCCCTCGCGCACTTGCAGCATCAACCTCACGTCAGGATCGGTGAGCTCATAGCGAGAAGGGACGACAATGTGGGATTCCGATTCAGGCATCCAGTTTGCGGACTTTTAGGCTTGTGGTTTACCCGATCGTGCTCAGGCAAAATTTCAATATCGTGCTGGTTTAAGCTAATTCAAAAAAAACGCTCCAACCGAACGTCTTGTTCCTACATCTTGCGTAAAGCCAATGCCCCACAATACGGGAACCAGGCGGACCCCGCTTATTCTCACTCGCGTGCAGATGTTTTGACCGCGTTGGCAATTTCCATTAGCCGATTCCCTAGCAATTCTACTATAGGGTGCTTCCTTTGGCATCTCCATCCAATGAGTGCCTTTGCGGTGATTGGTTCGCTATCCTACGCAATTGCCCGCACGCGGCGTTAATTTTATCACCTTTGCGCTGCCGGAACTTAATCTCAATCCCTTCCCGCATGAGGGTTTCGCGAAACGCCGCAATCGCTTGGGGGCTCGGCGTTTCATAAGGTAGACCGGCGACAGGGTTGTAAGGGATAACATTCAGCAATTGGCAGCGACCCTTTAGTAAATTAGCTAACTCAACCGCCTGAACGACCGAATCATTGACTCCGGCCAAAAGAACATACTCAAATGTCAAACGACGACCCGAAACCTGAAAATAACGTTCCGCAGCATCCAACAAGTCAGCAATTCCAACGCGATCGTTCACTGGTACGAGTTGATTTCTTAATGCATCGTTGGGGGCATGCAGGGATATTGCCAAATTGAAACGGCAATTTAATTTAGCCAGCCGGTCGATCGCTGGCGGCAAGCCCACGGTGGAAATCGTGATCCGGCGTGGGCTAATCCCTAACCCCTCAGCCGCGGTAGCTACCTCCAAGGCTCCCAAAACCTGATTTAAGTTAGCCAGGGGTTCCCCCATTCCCATCATCACGATGTGACTCAACCGCTCGTCTGCGGGCAGAAGCCTTTGTAACAAAAGCATCTGTGCCAAAATTTCACCGTTAGTCAAATTGCGTTCTACGCCATCTAGGCCGCTGGCACAAAACACACAGCCCATCGCGCAGCCAACCTGACTGCTTACACATATCGTTCGCCGTGCTCCGTCCCTCAGCAAAACGCATTCAACGTGATTGCCGTCACTGAGCTTGACCAATAATTTTTCGGTGCCATCTGGCGATTGCTGATGTCGGGCAATTTCCAGGGGCAATACCGTGAACGTTTCCGCCAACCGTTCCCTTAAGGGCTGCGGCAGATCGGTCATCGCAGCAAAATCAATGGCCCGTTTTTGTAGAACCCATTTGCGAATCTGGCGAGCGCGAAAGGCTGGCTGAGACTGTGAGTCCAACCACTCAGGGAGGGTTTCAAGTTGATCAACGAGCGATTGCATAAAGACCTTGGAGCGAGCTAGGGTTTGCTCGACGCCGGAAAATGAAAAACTGGGGAAAGTCGATGTGAAAGGGTCCGGACAGCCACTTTAGCTTGGCCGAACCGTGTACGATGATTGATCTTTGCCCTGGGAAAAGCAAGACTGAAATGCCGCTCAAGCCGAGAGGAATCAAAAATTGGACGCCGATCAAGAAATTTGCCTTTGCTTTCATGTGACCCGTCGCAAAATCGAGAATTTCATCCGCCTCGACCAACCGGTTCGAGCTGGCCAGTTGGCAGATTGCTTTGGTGCAGGAACCGGTTGTGGTTGGTGCCGAAAATACCTCGTCAGCCTATTTGAATCCGCCCAATCCGCTGCAGATCCTGAAAAACAAAGCTCGGCCGACATTCCTTCGGCAGAAGCTTATGCGGTAATGAGGCGGGAATACCGTGCTGAAAAGCGAAATCGTGGTGACGGTGACCCCAAGGCTTAAAACGTTCCCAGATGTGCCTTAGATTGCCTTTCCCGTTCCCGCCGATGTCCCGGTATTCAAAACATTCAAAAACCGCTAAAATAGGCATTCCGGTTAAGCTAAAACCGCCTTTCCAAGACTGGTTGTTGCCTTTGGATCAATATTCAAGGCATCCCGATCCCCGAAAAAACTCGAAGGACACGAGCCCTTATGGCTAAGAAAGCTGCCAAAAAGACTGCCACCAAGGCCGCCACTAAGAAAAAGACGGCCAAGGCAAAAACAACAAAAGCCACTACAAAAAAAGCCAAGGCAAAAGAAGCAGATGGCGATGAGGCTGCCGTTAAAAAGAAGGTCAAGAAGAAGACCAAGCGTAAGAGTCGCGCTAAAAAGGACGAAGATGTTCGTCAGCGTGTCTATTGGGGGGTTTATAACCACGCCATGAAATTAGTCTTCAAGTTCGCTTTCAATCAAAAGAAAGCTGCTCAAAAGAAGGCCAAAGAGCTGAGCCCCGAGGGTAAACCCCCGCATTTCATTCAAAAGCTGAAAGAAGCGATCGAAGACGAAGCATAAATCGCTCCGTTTCCAAGGCGAAGGCAAGAGGCCCATCAAGGGCCTCTTTTTTTTTGAGTGACAACCTAATGGGCGTTCGGTGTCGGTTTCCGTGCAAACGCAACGCTGCCTGCGTTATCTTCTGGGTAATGTGCCGCGGCGCTGGGGCAGCGTACCACGAATCGGCAGGGTCCCCCGGCGACCTGGCAAAGTACCTCGATTAGGCAACGTGCCGCGTCCGGGCAGCGTGCCACGCCCCGGCAAAGTACCTCGAGCAGCGGGCAGTGTCCCTCGTTGGTTACGATAACGCGGGCGGCCCTCGTCATTTGATTCTTCATCGGGCCACAGATCGAGTTCGGCCGCAGGTACATTCTTTTCGTACCTTTGGCCCAGGCAACCAAATTGGGTCAACAGCAGGGCGCCGACACCGATCATTGCAATCCTAGTTATCCAGCGGTTTAACATAAACATTAAAGCTTAACAGGCAGATAGTAAAAGTTCGCACTCAATTCTAACTCCTCAGGGCTGTTCTGCCCAACACTACATGCAGCGGTTCTCGAAAATTACCGTGTGAACTTCGCATCCGCGAGCCACGAACGTCATCACTGGTCCAAACCGGACAGCTTTCCTAATGGTCTAGACAGGTGTTTGCGACAAAACAGGTCCAGCCGACAGGAGCCAAAAAACGACTGCTTTATTAGACTTTATTGGCTTTGGGGTCCGATGTCCCTAGCAGATTAAATCGTCTCGTGTGGAGGCGAAATTCGTTGCTGTTGCCGGAGGGGATATAAACATGGATTGTTTGACCGGCAGCACTAGGGACACTGGTCTTTACCCCACGAAAGAGTCAGCGGTCTGGCCTCGATAACGGGATTTGTTATCGAAGCTGACTATTCAACTTACCGTTCCAACCGTTTGGTGGCACGGCCGATCATCAAGTGATGTTGGATTGATTCAAATAAGACCAGTAAAACCTTGGAGACAAGTCTCGATGAAACTTAAAATGGTTATCGCCACGCTGGTTTTCGGCATGGCATTCTGTAGCAGCAGCTATGGATTCGAATTGTTGGATCGTATGATGGGTCGTTCAGGTTGCGGTGGCTGTGCCACTAGCTGCTGCGACACCCCCGTGACTTCTGGTTGCGGATGCGATGCAGGTACCAGCTGCTGTGACGGCGGACGAGCTTTCCGTTGTCACTCGTTTGGCAGCTTCTTCAACCGCGGTTGCGGTGGATGTGGTTTGATTGGTGGCGGATGCTGCGGTGCAGTTGACGCAGGTTGTGGATGCAACGGTGGCAACGCTGGTTGCTGCGGTGATGCTGTAAACGCCGGTTGCGGATGCGACGCTGGCTGTGGAAGCGGCTGCGGAAATGGTTGCGGTCTGTTCTCTGGTCTGTTCCGCAATCGCTGCGGAAACGGATGCGGTGCAGTTGACGCAGGTTGCGGATGCAACGGTGGCAACGCTGGTTGCTGCGGTGACGCTGTAAACGCTGGTTGCGGATGCGACGCTGGCTGCGGAAGCGGCTGCGGAAATGGTTGCGGTCTGTTCTCTGGTCTGTTCCGCAATCGCTGCGGAAACGGATGCGGTGCAGTTGACGCAGGTTGCGGATGCAACGGCGGCAACGCTGGTTGCTGTGGCAACGCTGTAAACGCTGGTTGCGGATGCAACGGCGGCAACGCTGGTTGCTGTGGCAACGCTGTCAACGCTGGCTGCGGATGCGACAATGGTTGCGATTCAGGTTGCGGAAACGGTTGCGGTGGATTCGGTCTTCTTGACCGCATCCGTGCACGTCACGCTTCTCGCCACTGCGGCGGATGCTGCGGTTCAGTTGTAGACGCTGGCTGTGGATGCAACGGAACCGTTGCTCCTGCAGGCGACGCTGCTCCTGCAGTTATGGAAGCTCCACAAAGCGATGCACCTGTTGCAGATCCAAACGCTTTCATCGTTCCGAATCGTCGAATTGCTGGTGGTGCCCGCTAATTCGAAACAGTAAGAACGTTTCTTAGCGGCCGAAGCCACTCTGGCTTCGGCCGTTTTTTTGCGCTAGCAGCATCCCTTGGCGAAGTTACGCCTTTTGTTTTTCAATCGAAGTTATGGTGGCGTAACTCAACAAATCGCCTTGCTCAAGCAACGTTTCGCGGGCCATTGCATAGCAACCATATTTACTGGCAAGCGTTGTCAAATTCGGGCAGACGTCTTCGCTAATCATCCCATCTGCCTGCTGCGTGTGCACCAAATCCAAGTACGCCCGGGTAGCTTGCTCCCCCATTCCTAGGCGATCCAAGAGGTAAACGTACCAAACTGCGGCATCTAAATTACCGGTTGCGGATTGTGCCGCTGCAACCGCGGACAGCCTACGGATGGCGGATTCTGCATCTTGCCCGTTCAGCGCTGACAAAAACTCAAGCGTATTGGAATAAATATCCTCGAATGGCGGCTGTCCCTGGTAATGAAAATCATCGTGCAAGCGTTTCCCATACTCCGCCAACTCGATCGCTTTCCGAATCAAAGTGGGTTCATCTAAGATTTTGGCGATCCGCAAAGTTGATGCCAAGTGAGTCGTATCAATATGATGGTTGAGGCCTTCGAAAAGCCAATCTCGCCCCGCCATTAATTCGGTCAAGCTGCCGGTATTGGGAGCCTCACCTTCGACTTCAATAATGGCTTGCTTAACACGGCCGACCAGTTCGTGATAAAGATGTTCGACAAGTTGCCCGGCTGGTCCGCGGCGAATCTCCAACGGTTGCATGGCCAATTGAGATTCATAGGTGGTGATTGATGAGCATGTGCCAAAGCGTTCCAACACTAATTGGAACCCCAGTTGGGGCTGGATACCTTGGCCTACACTTAGTTGAATCAGTTCCTCCACATTTTCATCAGTAGGCTCAACCTCTTTCAGCAGCGTTGCAACGGCCGCCCGATCGCCGACAGGTTCGAGGTATTGCCAACCATTCATAATTTCTCCGATTTGCATGAAACGCGTCCCCACGTCGCGACAAATCTCCAGCAAGCCAGCTTCGAGAGCTTGCCCTTTCTCGGGTGCCAGCTCATCAATCGCTTGCCATTTTTCAATCGGCAGGCCAAGTCGTTGTCGCAATTGCAATTTGCGCACTTCAAACAGCTCATGGAATCGAGCTTGCTCGACCAGGTACTCAGCCAGATTCCCCAAAGCCGGTTCCAGTCCGAACTCATGACAGTCTGAAGAAAATTTTTCGAAGGGTGTTTGGGATAGATTCATGGGTAAACCGGAAAGATAATCACGAGGTTGTCAACAAATGATAAACTAAGCAAGCCGCTTCTAACACGCGTGTCATTCCGCAAAGAAAGTCGATCGTTCATGAATCCACCTGCCCCCCCAAGCCTGGCGAGAGCTCAGCGAGCCTGGAGCAAAGTTCGCCAAGAACTGCTCCAGCTACGCCACCCACAAGGGCATTGGGTCGGTCAGCTTTCCAGCTCGGCTTTGGCCACCGCCACCGCGGTCAGCACTCTGGGACAATACCGGGCACATGCCCAGCACCCGATTCTCAGCGAAACCCGCCTCAACGAACTCATTGAAAAAGGCTGCCACTGGCTGCTGAGCCAACAAAACTTGGACGGCGGGTGGGGCGATACGGACGACAGCTACTCCAATGTGGCAACAACCATGCTGGTCATAGCTGCTTTAACTCTATCCGGGCATGCTCAATCACCTGCCGAGATTCCAGCCTTGGAATCTGCGAACCGCTATTTAGACAAAAAAGGACGTCTCCAAGCACTCCGTGAGCGTTACGGAAAAGACAAAACCTTCGCGGTACCAATTTTGGCAAATTGCGCTATCGCTGGGCTGGTTTCTTGGAAAGAGGTGGCCGCTTTACCCTTCGAAGCAGCCGTGGTTCCACAACGATTTTACCGATTTATTAATCTACCCGTCGTGAGCTATGCGATTCCTGCGCTAGTAGGGATTGGTCAGGTGAAATTTTTTAAGGACCCACCCTGGAACCCATTGGTCAAGGCTTACCGCAAAGCTGCTGTAGGGCCCGGTTTGAAACTGCTTGCCCGCATGCAACCTGCCAGCGGTGGCTATTTGGAGGCCATTCCATTGACCTGTTTTGTCGGCATGTCGTTGGCACATAGCGGCCGCGCAGACCATCAAGTGGTGCAGAACTGCATCCGGTTTGTCGAAGATTCTTTTCGTGACCTGGGAGAACAAGGAGGTACTTGGCCCATCGATACGAATCTCGCAACGTGGAACACAACGCTTTCGCTAAACGCTCTGGGTCCCCAACATGCGGCACCCAAGGACTCTGCCATTACCGCTGCCACGGATCACGCCACCCCGGCATTATTGCAGTGGTTATTAGGTTGCCAGTTCAATGAGGTTCATCCATTTACGGGGGCAGCCCCCGGTGGCTGGGGTTGGAGCGATTTGTCAGGGGCAGTCCCGGATGCCGATGACACTCCCGGAGCTTTGTTGGCACTCAAACAATGGAAAACCGCCAACCCGAGCGAGCAACAATTAATCCATGAATCAGCCGAAGCTGGAATTCATTGGCTGCTGGACCTGCAAAATCGAGATCGCGGTTGGCCAACATTTTGTCGGGGCTGGGGCAGACTGCCTTTTGACCGCAGTGGGAGCGACATCACGGCTCATGTTTTACGGGCTTTACTGGCTTGGCAAAGCGAGTGGAACACACCAAGAGTCAACAAAGCGATCGAGGGTGGTTTCAAATACCTGGCCAAAAATCAAAATGCCGACGGATCTTGGCTACCCCTCTGGTTCGGCAATCAGGATCATCCCCAGGAAGACAACCCGATTTATGGAACAGTCAAAGTCTTACTGGCTTACCTGGAAGCGAACCGCATCTCCGAGCCGTGCTGTCAGCAAGCGTTAAATTGGATTTTGCAGCATCAAAATGACGATTTTGGCTGGGGAGGAGGCGAGTCGCACGAAAGGCACAGGCAGTCGCCCGGCAGTCATCAGCTGACCAGCAGTACTCAGGAGACCGCCCTCGTGGTCGACTTGCTGGCACGCGTTCTGCAGTCCCCCACCTTCCAAGGGGAACCGCCCCTGCACCAAGCCTGCCTGCAGGGCACCCAATGGCTGCTGGAGACGATAGAAAATGATAAAACGTTCGAGAAATGGCCGATCGGTTTCTACTTTGCGAAGCTGTGGTATTATGAGAGGCTGTATCCTTTGATTTTCACGGTTTCTGCGATACGAAATGTTTGCAATTATTTGGAAACCGCCGCCTCTCAGGAAACGAAGACGATGACATAGAGTCTGGCATAATTCCAGCTTGCTGAGAAAGATGAACCGTAGTCAAGGCAACAGGCAGTACAGCGACGGAACAGAAAACGCGAACTTTGGAACACAGGATACTTCGTTGGCAGCTGAAGAAGGAAAAACAGCCCCCCCGCGTAAACGGCGGACGCGGCGCCGCCAGACCTCGCACCTAAAAAAGGTGCCCGAGACGCTCGCACTGCGCGAGGAACTGCGGGCTCACTGCAAAAAAATTGCGGCGGGCATCCCTTCCGACACCCCGCTTTCCAAAGACCAAATGGAGACCGTCTGCCGTCAATTGCTGATTGATCTGAAGCATCCGGAGTCGTATTTGGGCTGGACCATGGTGATTCTGTCCAGTGAATTCTGGCAGGACCAAGTCGCCGCCGTACCTCCCGAGCGGCGTTTATTTTTGTTACCGCACTGCCTGAAGCACGCCGAAGGTTGCCCCGCCGATTACGATCAGTTTGGATTGGATTGTAAAACCTGTGGTGCCTGCAGTATCGCCGACTTCCGTACGACGGCTGACGAGATGGGCTATAAGGTCTTGGTGGCTGAAGGCTCCCCCATTGTTTTGAAAATTATTGTCAGTGGATATGTCGATGCGATAGTTGGCGTTGCCTGCCTGAACGTGTTGGAAAAGGCCATTGATAAAATCTTGCTTGCCGGCATTCCTTGCATGGCCGTTCCCTTGTTGTCGAGTGATTGCCGGAACACCAGCGTGGATGAACAATGGGTCGAGCAAATGGTGGCTACTCCGTACAAGGAGACCAAAAAACAAACAAGGACTTACGTCCATTTGCTGCGTGGTGCGGCCCACATTTTTGAGCCAGATCGACTGGATCACCTGGTCGTCCGCAAACGAAGCCAAGATAGAATCTCGGAACGCAACGGAACCGGTATCACCGGCCTTGATCCAATCGCAGCGACGGAAGCAATCGCAGTCGACTTCCTCGGCCGCGGTGGAAAACACTCCCGCCCGTTCATTACCCTGGCAACCTACGATGCCTTGAATGGCAACCAAGGCACTCTGGACGCCGAGGCCGTCAAGTCATTTCCCGATTCGGTAATGCGAGCTGCTTTATCGATTGAGACCTTCCACAAAGCCTCCTTGGTCCACGACGACATCGAAGACAACGATCAATTTCGTTATGGGTTAGAAGCGCTTCACAAAACACACGGGATTCCGACCGCGATCAATGTAGGCGACTATCTGATCGGCATGGGATACCGTTTGGTCAGCCGCGACGCTCGCGAAATCGGACACGACACCGCCTCCGATATACTGGACGGCTTGGCCGATGCTCACCTGCGTCTTTCGGAAGGGCAGGGGGCTGAATTAGTCTGGCGGGATAACGGCGATAAGCGACTGAAGCCGCTCGATGCGTTAAAAGTCTACGCCATGAAAACTGCGCCAGCCTTCGAAGCAGCCCTCCTTACAGGCGCCCGCCTCGCCGGTCCCATCACGGATTACGAAAAACCGATCAAAGACTTTGCCCGCAATCTGGGAGTCGGTTTTCAAATCCTGAACGACCTGAAAGATTGGGACGGAGACCACGACAATAAAATGTCGGCAGGCGGTGACCTGCTTTGTGGAAGGCCCACTCTGTTGTGGGCACTCGCCTTGGAAGCGCTCAATGAAGAGGATCAGGCGGAACTATTCTCGCTAGTAGAAAACGAGGAGATGCATCCACACCATCGCTTGATGAAAGCGCGAAAACTGTATCAAAAAGCAGATGTCTTCGAAACAGCACAGCGGCTGATTGATAAATATCAGGAGAAAGCGGAGATCATCGCGGACGATATTGAACCCGATTCCTTGCGTCGCTTGCTGTACTATCTGGTCGACACCGTGCTTTCCCGCTCCGAAAGCGCCTATGTACCGACCATTGAATTTGCCGAACCGACGATGAAGGATGCCCTACCGATTGTTTCCAGCTAGGGTTTCCAAACACCATGACCACCAATCGAGCCAATTGGACCCATCCCGATCTGCAATCGCTGACTCAACTTTTTTTTGAGGATGTGAGTCGACTCGGAGAATTCACCGAGATTCCGGTTGAGCAAGTTCCTTCACCTTATCGGGAATTATTGGGACATACCTACCACATGACCGTGACGGTTGAAAATCACCACGACTCGCCGGTTAACGTCGAAGTGCTTGAGAAAAAGACGACCGCGAATCATTACTCTCGGAAAATTTTACTTCGCCGCCAGTCTGATAACCAAGTCGTGCAATTCGGCATCGTTCGCTTAACAAAATCAGCTTTCTCGGGTGAAGTCTGGAGAAAGATCGAAAGCGAACAAGTGCCACTGGGCCGCGTGCTAATTGAACACGATGTGATGCGAAATGTGAAATTAATGTCGACTTGGAAAATCCAACCCGGCCCAGAATTGATTAACACATTCCCCAACAAGTTTGATGTCTGCTATGGTCGGACTGCGTTGATTTACACCAACAGTATTCCCGCTGTAGAACTCTTGGAAATTGTCGTGGATGATGCCTAACCCATCCCGCTTGGTATCCCCGCCTTCCCAGGTTGCCAAACCTTTTAATCGGTGACGAAATCGAGCAAGGCTGAATCGCGGTAAAAGCCCGCTGTTTAGGGGAGTATTTCGACCGCTCCAAACCTTCCCCTCAGGCCCCGTAAAATTACCTTTTGTTAGGTTTCTTTTACCCTTATGATTCGGATGAGAGTTCCAACCGCGTCTCAGGGAGTTGAAAGAATATGGGCAAGTATTCTTTGGCATCGTCTTTTCGCAGGCAACGAAATCGTCTCACGATGGAGAGGCTGGAACCTCGTGTTCTTTTAGCGGCTGACCTGCTGTCGGCGACTGATCACACGGCTCCCATTGTAGATCCTTTTTCAGATCAGGCAGTGACTGTCGAGCAAATGATTGCCCGGGCGGAAGACGTACCCTACGTGCCGGGGGAACTGATGGTTGCGTTGCACACGCCCTTTCTAGCCGATTCCGTTCGCAACGAGTTCTACCTTTCGCACATGAAATGGAATGATCTTACCGGCGTTTCTTCGCAGTACACATCGACGCTCATGCAGGTCGACCAAAATCAGGGAGGCTCCTTTGTACTTGTGAAATTGGACATTGGCGAAGCAGACCTGCTAAGCACTATGACCCATGTGGATGGAGCGAGTTTTGTGCTCTGGTCTTCACCCAACTTTTACGTCACGGGGGACCAACAAGATTTCATTCCCGATGATCCTGATTACAGCGAGCAATACACCCACGCTTTGGTTGGTAGTGAAGCTGCTTGGGATTTCACGCTGGGTGACCCATCGATCATCGTTGGCATTACGGACGATGGTGTCGATCTGACCCATCCCGATCTGGCACCAAACGTTTGGACAAACACAGGCGAGATCGCCGGCAATGGGATTGATGACGACAACAACGGTTACGTTGACGACGTGCATGGCTGGGATTGGGCGAACGACAACAACGACCCCAATCCCAATGGTGGATCTCATGGCACCCATGTGGCGGGCATTTCTGCGGCGCGAACTGACAACGGCATTGGCGTAGCTGGAGTCTCAGGACATTCCACGATCATGCCCTTGCAGTTTTACGGCGGCACGAATAACTGGACTGCTCAAATCATCAATAACACGTTTACCTATGCCGCAGACAATGGCGTCAACATCGTCAACACCAGCTACAACATCAATAGCTGGGTTGGGGATCCGGTTTTTACAGCCGGGATGCAGTACATGTACGACCAAGGTGTGCTGCACTTTAATTCCGCCGGAAACGCCAGCGAACTGAACCCCGCACGACAGGCCTTTGAACAATCGCTATTAGTTGTCAGCACGACCTCCAGCGATAGCATCAGCTCATTTTCCAACTACGGGACCGGCATGGATATTTCGGCCCCAGGCAGTGGTATCTACTCCACACTGCCCGGTAATTCCTACGGTAACAATTCGGGAACCAGCATGGCCGCACCCAATGCGGCGGGTGCGGCAGCTTTGATTTGGTCGGCAAATCCCAGCTGGAGTCGTGATCAAGTCGCCGCTCAACTTCTCGGGACCGCCGATAATATCGATGCCCAAAATCCGGGTTACGCCGGTCTTCTAGGTTCGGGGCGATTCAACGTGGAAAACGCCTTAACGGATCGCTTGGACGCTCCCAGAATTCAGTCCATAACAGGTCTGCCTGCCGACGGTGCAAGCACGGGAAACCTGACTCTCGATAACGTGAGCATCGCCTTCGATCAGGTAATGGCTCCCGCCACCGCCAACAACGCCGCCCACTACGGCCTTCGCAACAACGGTCCCGACGGAATTTTCGGTTCATCAGATGACCAAGTTTTTGCCCTCTCAGCGACGAAAAACTACCAGATTGGTACCAACCAACTAGATTTTGATATCGTCGGGGGTCCGTTACCATTCGGCGATTATGAACTCCGTATTACGGCAGGACTGACGAATCCGTTTGGGACGGAACTAGATGGAAATTCTGATGGGATTAGCGGTGACGATTTTGTCTCCTACTTTACGGTGGTCACGCCCCCACCCATCGGGCTTTTGCCTCAGGGCTCCATGATTTATGAACAGACTGCATTTACCAGTATCGTCAGCCCCATCGACGCAGATCTCTTTGGTGTCGAATTGGACGCTCGCCAAAGCCTGACAGTGATCGTACGTGGCGATGCCACACTGACGCCCGCCATCGAAATATACGACCCGGCCGGCCAGCCAGCAGCTCAGGTATCAGGGACCAGTTCATCCGTGGCTACTCAGGTGGTTGCCATCGACACTTCCGGGTCTTGGGTAATCGAAGTCTCGGGCGAAGCGGGCTCTGTTGGCGATTACGAAATCACATGGCTCATCAATGCTGATATCGAACAAGAGGACGTGGATGGAACTCCCAACGACACCCTGAACGATGCCCAAGACATTAACGCTTCGGCCGTCAGCCCCGGAACCGTTGCTGCAGATCGCTTGGCCGTCATCGGCGTCTTACCAGCTAACGACGGCATCCCGGTCTTTCAAGATAATTTCGAAACAGGCAATCTGGGTAGTGCTTGGACCACCCAAACCACCGCAACCGGTCGCATTCAAGTGACGGGCCAATACGGGACCAGCTCCGGCAATTTTGCCTTGGCAATGGATTCCAGCACCGATGACAGTTATAGCTTGAACGAAGCAATTTGGACCGTTGATTTGGCCGGCGTCTTCTCACCGTCCCTGGTGTTTGACCATATCAGTTTCAGTGATGAGGACGATGTTCTTCCGCAGAATTACACGGGCAGCTCTATCGGCGATGGGGTATCCATCAGCGATGATGGCGTAAATTGGTTCCGAATTTTCAATCCCGCCATTTCCTCGGCAACGAATTGGGAAACGGTGATTGTTGATTTGTCCGACGCCGCTGACGATGCAGGAATGACACTCGGCGATAATTTTCAAATCAAGTTTCAGCAATACGATAATTATGGCATCGGTCTCGACGGTCGAGGCTACGACAACGTGTCGGTCAACACACCTGACCTCGGCGCTGATTGGTATAAATTTGATTTACAAGATGGAGAATACGCGACCCTTTCAGGGACGGCTTTCACCAGCGGTGGGAATGTGCTGATAGAGTTATTCGACGAATTGGGTAACTTGCTGGAAACCGGGCTCGGTGGCCAAAACGTTTCGAGCTCCATCGCTTCTTTT
>JAAEPL010000173.1 GCA_024232675.1 Planctomycetaceae bacterium | reverse complement strand
GCACGAAACTGGAACCGACTTGGATGAGGCTCGCAAGGTCGTGGAATCCAACATGGTCATGGGATGGTAGCACTTTTGAGTTAGCAGGCTGACAAATTGGTTGGGCACCTTATAAACGCCGGAGTTTTCCGGCGTTTTTTTTGTGGGCTTCCGGACGGCAGCCCATCCTCCCGCGGATTTTGGAAGCATTGCCAGAATTGTCAATTTCGCAATTGACACCCGCCGCATTCTCTCGCTAATTTTCGCAGCTCCAAAACCGAGACCTCCAAAACCGAGAATACCGAGAACTTGGCGAAAATCATGCGCGAGACCATCAAGATCATTGCAGTAAATAATCCCGGCGGCCAACCACGGCAATTTTGTGTGCAGGTTCGCGATTCTCAATTCCATGATTGGAAACGCTCGGGCGTATTCTTAGATCAAGCTTCAGCTGATCTTCGCAATCAGGAATTGTTGCGACTAGGCAAAGAGGCCCGCGTTGTCCATTATCGGCTTCCAACGGCCGCGTAGGAAACAGATGGCGCACGGGCAAGCATCCAATGGCGGGCTGTGCGTGTCGGCGTCTCGCGACTCTACTTTGGTCCACGCAGGTGGAGTAGCAAACCGGTTGCCCATTTGGTGTGGGAATTAACACTTAACCCCGCTTCTATGGCTCCAACCGAAGGCTCTAGCGATGCATTGCGTGTCGATCGCTTGAGGGCTGTGTTGGCGTATCGCAGAGATGCGTCTTGCGAAAGTAAGTGCCTTACCTTGGCAAACTAAAATCGCCAGCCATGTGAATGGACCCATATTAATACTGAGATAATGGACGGGGGCAGACGCGCCTGACTCAGACGGGGATCACTTGGCGCGTGTTTGGTTGCTCTCTGTGCCGGAAGTCGGTCGGTGTCTGGCTCGTGAAAGTTGGAAGCGTCTGCGATTTTCGGCTTTACCGGGGGATCCCTTAATTTTATTTGGGTGAGCGGGCCTTGGTGCGATTCAGCCTATGCTGTCAAAACCAACGTAGGGGCGTTACCATGTGGTGCTAGTAGCGGTTCCTTCGATCTTTCGCCGCTGCTCAATTTCTAATCGAAAAATGTACCCTAAATCCCTCTCATGAGTTACCTGATCGAGCTCGATAACATTCGTAAATCCTATCGCAAGATGGTGGCATTAAAGGATGTGTCGTTGCAGGTGGAGCACGGGATCACAGGTTTGCTGGGCCCCAACGGGGCTGGTAAATCGACACTGATCAAAGTGCTTTTGGGTCTGGTACGTCTCAATAGCGGAAGCGGGTCGGTGCTTGGCAAGCAATTAGGAAAAGAGGGGCGTGAGATTCGCTCGCTCGTGGGGTACATGCCCGAAGACGATTGCTATTTTACGGGCATGACGGGAATCGAAATGGTTACCTTTTGCGCGTCTTTGTCGGGAATTCCTGCCGGTGAAGCGATGCGTAGATCGCACGAGATTCTAGATTTTTGCGGTGTTCAGCAAGAACGTTACCGAAGTGTCGAAGGTTACTCCACGGGCATGCGGCAGAAGGTGAAATTTGCCGGAGCGATTGTCCATGATCCTGAGCTATTGATCTTGGATGAACCGACTTCTGGATTGGACCCGGAGGAGCGGGAGTCACTGTTGAACCGGGTGAGTGTTTTGTGCAAAGGCTTTAAGAAATCGGCTTTGATCTCCACGCATATCCTTCCTGACGTACAAGCTATTTGTGATAACGTGATTATTCTGGCAGAAGGGGAAGTCCGAGTGTCGAGTAGTTTAGCGGAGTTGAGTAAGCCGACCTCACCTAAATTTATGGCGACGGTTGTAGAAGGCGAGGAACGTTTGGTTGCCAAATTAAATAGAGCAAGTTTGGCAGCGGAGTTAACTCCCACAATGCAAGTGAGCGTTAACGTGAGCAATGAAACCGATCTCCAACTTTTCTATCAAATTTGTGAGCAAAACGACATTGTTTTGAAATCGCTCGTGCCAAGTTTGAATTCATTGCAAGAGATATTTATGGCTGCAATTGGTGGGGGCAATAATGCCAATTCATGATGTCGGTTATCGCAAGTGGAAGGGTGAGTTTACTGCGACTTGGTCGCGTTGGATAATCATCTCGAGGGCTGGCATTCGTACCGCGCTGGGTAGTCGTTGGATCAAGCGAATTTTAATTGCCAGTTGGTTGCCCGTAATTTACTTCGCGCTCATTCTCTTCTTTTTGGAAAACCTCGTGATAGCGCCGCAAATGGCGGCGTTACAGTTGAGGAACGGAAGCGTCCGGGAGTCAGTGAATGCGGGTGACGAAAACTCAATGTTGCCTCCTCAGGTACAACAGGAGTTGGGAGAAGGTGTTGACCAAGCGATTACTTCCTCCACCCAGAAGGTCCAACAGGAAGCCCTTGAAAACGTCGGATTTCTTGCTTTCCTACCCGACGACGGTCGGGTGCTAATGGAGTCGTTAAAGTCCAATGACCAATCTGATGTGCGGCACACGGTTTGGAGTTATGTGTTTTCCACTTTTTTCCAATATTCTCAGGGGTTCGCGACTTTGATGGTGGTGGGATTGATCGTGCCTCCACTGATTTCTCGGGACGTGCGTTCCCGGGCTTTGCTGCTTTATTACTCTCGTCCGATCACGCGTGTGGAGTACGTGCTAGGAAAGCTCGCGATTCCAGGATTCGTGCTGACGCTCATCACCGTAGCGCCTGCCATGGTGCTTTATCTTGTCGGTGTCTTGGTGAGTCCTAACCTTGGCGTTTTAGCGGATACGTGGGATTTGCCCTTCCGCATTGTTGCGGGAGCGGCCGTTTGCATTTTACCGACCTGTTTGGTGGGATTGTTGCTTTCTTCACTTTCCCAAGAGAGTCGATTCGCAGGGTTTGCCTGGTTCACCGTTTGGGGTCTTGGGGCGGTCGTGTGGATGGGGATTTACACATCAAAATCGGAGCTCGGGCAGGAGCCTTACGACAGCGAATGGTCCTTAATTTCCATTTATGCAACCATTGGCCGTGTTCAGGCATGGGTTTTTGGAGTGGAGGTTGATTGGGCTCGCGTTGCACCCTCGCTGATCATGCTAATAGTCATCTCGGTTGTTTCGGCGATTTGGATGTATCGTCGTGTCTCAGCCCCCATTAGGATTTAAGTCGTGATTGAATTTCACAACGTCACGAAACTTTACAAGACCGTTATCGGCGTCAATGATATTTCATTGAAAATCGAACCCGGTGTTTATGGTTTGCTGGGTCCAAACGGTTCCGGCAAAACGACTTTTATCAATTTGGTGATGGGGCAGCTTCGCCCCAGCATGGGGCACCTGTCGGTTTTCGGCATGGACCCCTGGCAGAATGACGGTCTGCTAAATCGGATCGGTTTATGCCCCGCCATTCAAGCGCACTACCCTTTCATTTCGGGATTGAAATGGGTGGCCTACCTGACCCAGTTGCGCGGTTTCTCTCGCAAGCAGTCGCACCAAATGGCGGCCGAATCCCTCGCGGTCGTCGGCATGGAGTACGCCATGAATCGTGCTATGAGCAGTTACTCCCTGGGGATGCGGCAAAGGACCGTTTTGGCTCAATCCATCGCCCACAAACCGGAGTTGTTGATTCTTGACGAACCCTTCAATGGACTCGATCCTAAAGGGCGTTATGAGATGACGGTCTTCCTGAAATCTTGGGTGAAAGAGGGACGGAGTGTGATCTTAGCGAGTCATATTTTGCATGAAGTCGAGTCTTTGAATCCTTCACTGCTTTTGGTTTCTGGTGGTCGATTACTGGCCTCGGGCTCTCCCCAGCAAGTCCGCTCCATCATCGCGAATTGCCCGAATTCTGTCCGTGTGCGTTGCCGTCAGACTGCCGAGTTGGCCGCTTTGGTGACAGGCAACTTTGAGATTAAAAGTATTTCGATCAACTCCGAGGCAGAGGAACTTGAGATTGAATCCATGAATCCTCTTGAGTTGCTCAAGTTATTGCCGGGCTTGGCCATGAAAAACAATTTACTCATTTCTGAATTGCGATCGTCGGACGATTCGCTACAGAATATTTTTAGCATGTTGATGTTAATTCACCGCGGCGGCATGCGTTTACCGGAGTGAGGGAATGGGTTTAGTTAACAGCATTTTTGCGACAGTCCAATTCGAAATTCTACGTGTGCTCACTTTGCGGCGACTGAGCGTGGCTGTCATTATGGCTTTGTTTCCACCCACGATGATATTTTGGCTTCAGGCCGGAGGTGCGCTGGCGTCACCAGGATTTATCATCACGCTGTTTTGCGGCATGGTTTGTCTTTTGTCACTTTTATTATGGTCGACATCGAATGTGTATGCGGAACTGGAAGGGAAAAGTTGGGCCTTCATTACTTCGCGGCCGTACGGACGCTGGTCGATTTTATTTGGAAAGTTTCTCGTGGCTTTCCTGGTCTCGTTTATTATTTCTTGGATAGCACTCTCGCTTTGTATGTTGGTGACCGGAGACCTCGATTTTAATATTCTGAACGATGGCAAAGAGGTCCCGAAAATGCAGGTATGGCTCGCTTTGTCGGGGCTGCTTTTCCTGGCAAGCATGGTTTATGCGGCTATTTTTTCCCTGCTGGGTGTGTTAATTCAACGACGAGCAATGGCGATCGCCGTCGTCTTCTTTACAGTCGTGGAGGTGGTGTTTGCGGTTATCCCAGCGGTGGTGGGGAAGTTTGCCATGAGCTTTCACATGTTTTGCCTGCTCACTCATTGGGTGGGGTGGGTCCCGCCGTCCGCAGGGCAGGATGAGGATGCCAACGAAATTTTGCAGGATTTTCTCAATGTCTATGGTCGGCAAGATGCATGGGTCCACTTGGCGGTTATCTTTGCGATGACTCTCTTATCGCTTTCATTAGCTGCCTATGTCATTTGTAAGCGGGAGTACATCACGTTGGAGGATTCGCAGGTCTAGCCTTGTTCTACCAAGGTTCCTCAGCCCATGCACGAATCGACAATTGTTGGTCCTCAATGATAATTTGGACCGCGCCCCCATATCCGGTGTGGAACACTTTGGCTGGAAGGTCAGGGGGTAAGAGTTTTGGGATTTCCGTATTCTTTCCCCGACCCGCACTGACGATTACAAAATCCGGTAAACACCACTCAAGGAACGCTTTGGGACGACTGTTTTTACTGCCGTGATGGGGAGCCATGACGATGTCGTAATGGCAAGCCTGGGAGGCAAGTAATTGATCCAGTCCGTTTGCTTCGAGGTCGCCGGGGAGCAAGATTCGAAAACCGTCAAACTCGATTGCTAAAACGATGCTGTTGGCGTTGTCTGATCCTTGAATCCCGGCCTTGGGTGGGCTTAGTATTTCAAGTGTTGCCGGACAGACTATATTCAAAGAGCGTCCGCGGGATATTTGTTGGATATCAATGCTAAGGCTCGCTAATTCTTGCAGTAATTGGGACACCATTGGTACCAGCGTGGCCTGTTTTTTCAATCGAGGTGTGACAAGCACTTGATGGATGGCAAATCGCTCTGCCAGTGCCGGTAACCCATTAAAATGATCCGAGTCAGCGTGAGAAATGATGACCGCGTCCAATTGGTGAATGCCGTTTTTCCAGAGCAACGCAGACGCGGTTGAGTGAGCGTTTTTGGGTGAACCAAAACTGCCGCAATCATAAAGAAGATTTTTGCCACCAGGTAATTCCAATAATACGCATCCACCATGCCCGACATCCAAAACGGTGATCGTTAAATTTTGCCGCCGACTTGCCGTTTGAGTGGCAAGCCAATTGGGTCCCCACCAACCAAGCGTGAACCACAGAGTGACGGCAAAAATCATCCAGTGGATTTTGTGAGCATGGAATTTTAGGTAAATCACCCAGAGGACCAAGTAAAAAATAAGCACCGAGATTGCTGGGGGACCCGAGGTCCACCAATGACCACCGGGAATCTGGCTTGCCGTTTGCACCGTCTCTTGTATGAACCAGAGAGAGGTGTTGCACCCACAAGCAAATGTGTGAGCTAGTGGAGGAAACCAGCTTCCGCATAAAAGAACGCCCATGCCGAAAACAAGGCTGAAGCAAAGGGGGACAAGTAAAAGGGGGTTAGCCAGCAAAGCGATGGGGACGACGATGTGAAATTGATACGCGACCGCTGGTAATGCGAATAGCCATATCACTGCACTGACGGCAAACGCTGAATAAGTGAAGTCCAGAAATTGCTTGCCCGCTCGCTCACGGCTCGAGTATGAACTTTCGATCAACTGATCGATGGGATCTGTAGACTTTGGAATCACGATCCAGTTTTTGAAAAAGATAAGGGTGCCGACGGCGAGAAAGGAAAGTTGGGCTCCGACTCCAAATAATTGAACGGGATTGATCGCCAGCACGACAAGGCCTGCCAACGCCAAACTGTTAAATGAAAACGCTGTCCGCCCTATCCAGCGACAATAACAAAAAACGCAAATCAGGATCGCCGCTCGCGTCACGGGTGGTCGGAATTCAACTAGCGCCGCATAGAAAATTACGAACAGCATCGTTAAAAACAGTCCCCAACGTCGGGGAAGTAAACCGAGACGCGGCAGCACGAGAAAAAGTCCAGCCAAGATACCCACGTGTAGGCCCGATATCGCCAATAAATGCACGGTACCACTTAGCAGAAAATCATCGCGCGTAACTTGAGCTAATTGATCACGGTTACCTAATAGCATGGCGGATGCTAGGGGGGCATTCGTCGGTGCAAGATATTGCCACAGCAATTGATCCAAGTGGTTTCGAAAGAGACCAAGGGATCTGCTCACGCGATTTCCCCGGCCTAAGAGCTTCAGCGAATCGGCATGATTTGTATCCAGCCAACAAAGGGTGCCACGTCCTCGAAAGAATTGTTGCACGTCAAAATCGCCAGGGTTGGTTGGCGGACCTATGGCGCTGAGGCTGCCTGCGACTTCGATACGGTCACCGGCAGCAAAAGATGCAAACTTGCCGTCGGCGAAAATTTCCACGTTTCCAGTGGCAGACTGAAAAATTCCCTGATCGCGAATAGAATCCACCGCTAAAACGAGTCGGGAGCGGGGACCGCGGGGTCGAGAGAACCGTTGTTGTTCGAGATCGGCAGCCGACCATTGAGGCTGCCCGCGAATTTTACCACGTAACACGACAGGCGATGCATCGAGCTCGGCAAAAGTGCCGATGTCGCGATAGGCAATCCAATTCCAATGTACGTTGTGCCAACCACCACCTAAAATAAACAAGGTACCCAACAGCACGCAGGAGCTGGCAAAGTAATATTGCTTGTAAAAGAGGCTGCCCCAGAAAAGGATGCATGGGATAAAGGCAGCTAACCAGAACCAAGGAGAGAACCCTATCAAGCGATCGGCAGTGATGCCGAAAGCGACGGCCAAAAAGACCCTCAGCAAGGGTTGGTACAAAGGCGGCGACTTGTTCACTGGGGGCCCTCGCGTTAAGCACGCTGACATTCCAGATTTTCAGTCTCCGGAATCCGAGGCCCCTTGGAAAGGGTGCAAATCGTTCTGCAGCCGGTTTTGTACAGATTGCTGGTGCGATTTGCCGGCAGCTAATCGTGACGACGGCAAGAAGCTTTAGCGAAGCGACGAAGGGTGTCGCCGCGAACTTCGGAGTTCCGTGGGGCGGGCCAAAAATGGGGAGGGGCCAGCTGGAGAGCACTTACCAAGGGTTGTCATAGCCCATGTTGGCGGTGCGCGATTTAGAATCAATAAGCCCTG
>JAAEPL010000172.1 GCA_024232675.1 Planctomycetaceae bacterium | reverse complement strand
GTTCTATGATGCTCCCAGTTTTCGACGATTGATGGATGAAAACCGTTGGTGGTTTGCCTTGTCGCAATGTCCCGATGGGACTTTTTATTATCAGCCGAACCGGGATAACGCCGGCTATGGTGCCGATTCACGACTCTCGGCGTCTGCCGTTACGGCCTTTATTTTTTCAATTCCTAATCAGTCATTATTCATGACAAGGCGACGAGAGCCCGCGAAGGGCGCGGATGCTCGTCGCTCAGGTAAAACGCTGGAGGCCTATTTGGCCGGCAAGCAGGGAGCTATCGGTGAGATACCCCTGGGGGAACATTCGGCGATTCCGCAGGGCCTTTTCCAAAACAAAGCGTTGAACGCGTTGGCGGGAAATTACCGTTGGCGCCGCATCGCGAACAGTGGCCCACAAGAGAATGAGTACCACCAGGGTCAGCTCACGCTGGAGCAGGGCGAGCAGGGACCCGTTTTCCGCTGGACGAATGCGGGAGGTGCGAGTTGGCAACTCTTTCCCGAGTTAGCCAAAGCCGCCTTACGCTGCGAACCCTCTGCGCCCTATTACCAACAAGGGGACACTCAATTTCTGCTGATCCCGAAAGAAAATGCACAAGGCGACTATACGAACGAGATTGCCGGGTTCTATTTTCAAGGCCTGTTTTATCGTCGTGAAATCGCGGTCACGGGAAACTACTCACGACAGCCCGTCGAAAATGGCTGGCATCGCGGCTCGATACAAGAACGCAAACAGGGTGACGAACTAGCGTACCTATGGGTGAATGAGGCAGGAAAAAAGTGGAATCTCATTCCTGATTTGGAAGAAGAAGTTCTTAGAACCGATGAGACTAATCCCTACCAAAAAACAGGGGCCCAAGATTTTCATTTAATCATGCAGCAAGGGGAAGTCGTCGGGTTTCGTTTCGGTGGTGAGCAATTCATTAAGCAGGGCGCTAAAATTTTATCGCAACGTTCCCAAGGTTTGCACGGATACATATCCATGCAGGTCGAGGCACCCCCGGCGGGCTATCAGGGTGGTGTTAGTTTTTATTCCACCGTTTGGCCGCTTGTTCCCGAGCCATTGCAGGGGTTTCAGATTGGTTTACCTTCGACTTGGATCATTCCAGACAATCGAGATTTCATGGAACCTCTCTGCCCACCGGGTACTGTCGCGCGCGATCACTGGCCCGAGCGAGCGCCTTATTACAGAAACGTCTTTCAGACCATCGAGGGCGGAACGGGTTATTGGGTGTCGACACGGTTTCCAACACGCTCTCCCAAGTATCGGATGAACGGTACACCCAATGGTTACACCCATGAAATTTCATCACCCGGTTGGGGGTTTGGTAAGACCGCGGCGCTGCAGCCCGAGCAAATGGGGATCGCGCAACTAAGCAATCGATTACTGGTTCCGCCCGACGGAGTCACTTTTGAAGCCGGTGCAAACGGAAAAGTTTTCGGCACCGCGTGGCTCACGTTACCCATTGTCTCTGCACAAACAGGACCTGATGTGAGTACCGGTGATCAAAGCTGGACGTTGTTCTTAAACACAGGCAACTTTAAAGGCCCCGTGGCCTTCTTTGTTCCCGCGACGTGGAGTCGCTTGTCACGCCGTTACCCAACCATCGTCGGACGCGGCCTTGATGCTCGACCGGCGTTGATGAACAGCGGTGCGATGGAAGTGAATACCGTTCCCTGCTTTGAGGCTACCGATCAAGAAGGGGTTTTGCACACCAAAATACCGCGCATTCAATTCCCCACGAATCAACGAGGCGAAACGATTTTGATGCAGGACATCACGTTTTATAAAAAACATGCCTATCGACCGAATGGATCGCTCGATCTTGAACAGGCTTGGAAGCCCAAGCTGACGGCGTTGCCCATTCGCTTTGACCAAGGATCCCAAAAGAGGCAACTCGCGGGGGTTGAGCAACAGGTACAGACCAAGATTTTTGGCAGCCCGGGCGAGCAGGCGTTTGGTTTGCAATGGCAGCGGACCCCGGAAAATAAAAAGAATCCTATGGCGGCATTACCGGAATACTACAAGCAAATAGGGAACGAGCATGTCGCGATTTCTGCCTCGCAGGTTCCCCCGGAAACCGGACTCTTGCAGCAACAGTTTCAAAAACCAAATTCGGATGCAAAATACAGCTCACCACGTTCCGGCATTTGGGATGAACCAGGCCCCCAGTCGAACAAGAAAATCTTTTCCAGAACACTCACGGATGGTTCCACGGTAACGTATGCCTGGTATCGATTTGTCGATCAACCGGCATTTCAGGCTTTCACTTGGACTGACCAAGAAAAGAAAGCGATTCAAACGAAGGTGGAACGATTTCACGAACGTTGGCCCATAGATCGAGATTATATTCCCCCGCCGAGTAGCGGTGAGCTGGTTTCAGTGGATCCGGCAATGGTGGTGATGCCACCTCCGGGGCTCGAAGCGGGCTACGTGCCCATCGTCCTACATCAGGCCATCGCCAAAGAAAAATAGTTGATGAAACGACAACGCTGGAGCATTGAAGCAATTTTGCCTGAGCGTTGGTTAGCGGCGAGTCCCGCTGGCCGATAAATTTAGTCCGTTTTGTATTAGTGGATCAATGGTCTACCGTGTTTTCGACGATACGTTATACGGCTACCTGTCGTGATTCAACCAATCTTCAACTTGGTTATGATCTCGTTCGGCAATCCTCTCATGCCTGTCCCCTCAACCCTAGTCAGGCATGTTAACGAATATTTAGCAAACCATTCGCCGCCCTGATAACCATTTGTGCAAGGAAGCATTTGCATGAGCGAAGCCGCTTACTCTCCCGGACCAAAACCCAATACGGTGAAGAACAAAGACGGAGAAGTGCTGACGGTTCCGGATGGATGGATTTTGCTGCTGCCCGGCGATGCCGCACTGACGCGTCGCACCAAGGCAGCTGGTGACCATTGGCTGGTGAAAGAAAAGAAAGGCAGGAGGACCTTTTCACGAGGGGTTTGGGCCCCTCAAATGACGGTTGAGCGGATTCGCGAGGAACTTGCGGCAGAGCGAGCGACCGAGGGTTTCGCCAAACGTCAACAATCGGCTGCTCGCCGCCGCGATAAAATCCAGGCTGAATATGTTGAGGATTTTCACGGAGCGGTGGTGAGCTACCTTGGTTTCCATCAAGATTACGGCGAGTTGGCACAACAGATGGCACAGGCTGTGACCGACCATGCCACACCGGTCGGCAGTGGCACAGTCGCGCGCACCAAAAGAATTCCGGTTGAGCAACGCGCGGAGGCTGCCGTGATCGCTTGGATGCGACATCAAACGACGGGGTACGATTCGATGGTGATCCAGAGAGTCAAAGGAAAACGTCGTGAGGTGAGAAGAATGCTTGCTGGGCGATCGAAAGAGCTACTAAGTAGGTACCGCAGCGGAGCGGTGATTGCCGACGATTGTCCGTTGCAACTCGCTTTGCGCGAATCCGCTTAGGGCGATGAAATGGCCTGCACAAAGATCAATGCCGCGCTCGCCAAAGCCGCGCTCGAGTTGGCTCAGCTTGTGCTAATGCCGCTGCCGTTTCTCGGTTTGGCACGCCGGAGTTGGCAAGCGCAAAGCCGCTCGTATCTCAATCCGAAATTGAAATCGATGGCCAACCCCTGGTGGGCTGGCCCGAGCCTCTAGTCCTGGTCGGCCCGCAGCACGGAGACAAATGCCTTTTGCGGAATGTTGACCCGGCCAAACTGTTTCATCTTGGCCTTCCCCTTCTTTTGCTTTTCCAGCAATTTCTTTTTCCGCGTGACGTCGCCACCATAAAGTTTTTCGGTCACGTCCTTGCGGAATGGTGCGATGGTTGAGCGGGCAATCACCGTTCCCCCAATGACACCCTGAATCGGAATCTTGAACTGGTGCCGGGGAATCTCTTTCGCCAGCCGCTCGCAATAGTGCAAGGCTCGCGTCCGCGCCTTTTCGCGATGCACCAAGTAGGACAGGGTATCGACCGGTTCTTTGTTCACCAGGATGTCAACTTTGACGACATCCGTTGGACGATATTCGATTGGGTCATAGTCAAAAGATCCATATCCGCGTGTGATCATCTTCAGTTTTCCGTAGAAATCAAAGAGCACTTCGCCGAGCGGCATTTCACTGACGACTTCGATCCGTCCAGCGGAAAGATAATTCATCGTCTGGCTCTCGGAGCGGTGCTCGCGGCACAGTTCCATCACGCCGCCGACATGAGTATCGGGTGTGAGAATGGAGGCTTTGATGAAGGGTTCTGTAATCGAATCGATTTGCGTGGGTTCTGGCCAATAGCTGGGATTATCGACCTCGATTTCATTGCCATCTTTCAGCGTGATGTTGTACTGCACCGACGGTGCCGAAATGACGAGGCCAAGATCGAATTCTCGCTGTAGACGCTCTTGGACAACATCCAGGTGTAAGAGTCCAAGAAATCCGCAACGAAAGCCGAATCCCAAAGCCGCCGAACTGTCTTTTTCGTAAGTTAATGCGGCATCATTGATGGCCAGTTTGTCGAGCGCTTTGGTCAAATCCTGGTACTGATCGGTGCTCATCGGATAGATCGATGAGAAAACAACTTGCCGCGCTTCTTGATAACCGGGAATGGGCTCATCCGCGGGTGTTTCCAACAGCGTAATGGTATCGCCGATTTCGATATCCTGCACACTCTTTACGCCGGCCACGATGTAACCGACTTCACCGGCGGCCAATTGCTCACGAGGATTTAACTTAAATTGGTTGTAACCCAATTCATCGACGCGGTAATCTCGCCCGCCGTGCATGAAGTGAATGGTGTCTTTGGCTTTTAATGTTCCAGCCATAACGCGGCATTGCAATATTACGCCACGGTACTTATCGAAATGGGCATCGAAAACAAGGGCTTTCAACGGCGCGTTGGGATCACCCTTGGGCGGCGGCAATTTTGCCACCAGTCCCTCCAGAACGTCTTCGATGTGCAAGCCGGTTTTGGCAGAAACCGGAATCGCCTCAAACGGATCCAAACCCAAATCAGCATCAATGGATTCGCGCGCCCGATCCACGTCGGCCGCAGGCAAATCAATCTTGTTGATGACCGGCAACACCTCAAGGTCATACTCCAATGCTAAGTACAAGTTGGCGACGGTCTGAGCCTCCACGCCTTGCGATGCATCCACGACGATTAAGGCGCCCTCGCAAGCCATCAAAGAACGACGAACCTCATGCGAAAAGTCCACGTGACCTGGCGTGTCGATCAGGTTAAGTAGATATTCTTTGCCATCCTTTGCCAGATAATTCAGAGTGACCGTGTTGCTCTTAATGGTGATGCCGCGTTCCCGCTCGATGTCCATCGAATCCAACATCTGGTCACGAAATTCACGTTGGGTTACACCGCCACAGGCCTGAATCAGCCGGTCAGCCAAAGTTGACTTGCCATGGTCAATGTGAGCAATGATGCAAAAATTTCGAATGTGGTCCATGCGGCAATCGTTTCAAAGAAGGGTGTTTTCGTGGCCCAAATTCTAGTTCACACCGCTACGGGCCAACAGGCGAAATACGGCCATCGTTCGTTAAACTTCCATCACCCTGGGCGTATTGGACGGTAGTGTGGTCGTAAAAGCCATTCCTGACGTCTTACGGATTCGCTTCGACGCGTCAGGCATGTGGCGGTCTACCGCTCAGACCCAGCGGAGCGGCGAGTGTGGTTTCGGTCTTGGGGGAGCGGGTTGCTAATGGCTGCGGTCCCGGGTCGTCCCCAATGAGAGAGTGCCCAGGGGTTGCGGGCCAAGGAATCGAACATGGGGTATCGGACCCTTGGGGATCCAAGATTTGCGCCGTTGTTTAGTGGACCTGAGCACGAATTTGTTTGATTGTGTGCACGGCATGGCCTACGGTGCCTACCGAGACCTTAAACGGGTAAGGTAGGCTGAGCAACCGCGGTGTCCAGCTCGGTCGCCGCGGAACGGTCACACGACAGGTAAGAAACGAATTCTGGGGATCACTCCGAGGAAAATGGAAGATGCCAAAAACTTGTCAACTGAGGTGGTTTTCGTGGCGCACCCTTTGGGTGATGGTTGGTTTGATGGTGGTCAGTATTTCAATGCTGGAAACTCAGCAAGCGGCAGGTCAAACAGGAACCCGGCTACCTGCTCAAGAACAGGGCAAGCAATTTCGCTTGGAAAGTAAGTCAGTGCGTGGAACCAACGGGCTTCCCGAATGTGTGGCCGAAATTTGGTCAGTGAAGCATGATCGTTTGCTGCACCGTTTTACAATTCCCGGTGTCGGTCATCAGTTTGTTTTCAGTCCAGACCAGTCGACCCTGATCTCCACCGATGATAAAGGAAATCTGGGGACGAGCACCACGATCCGGGCGTTTGATTTGGTAAGCGGC
>JAAEPL010000171.1 GCA_024232675.1 Planctomycetaceae bacterium | reverse complement strand
GAAACTGAAGTTTCTGGGGGAGGTGCAGAGTGTCACGTTTGCCCAACCCGATCCGGCTCGATTCAATCGTGTGATTGTCGGGTTGGATGTCGATTCCCAAGGGCTGATCTACTCGGTCTCCGCTTTTGATCCTGAAAATGCAGACCCGCCGATCACCGATAACCCTGACAATGGCCCCTTCGCCGCCGGCGTTTATGTCATCGGTGCGATCCATGGCGAATCCGGTCACGCTGAAATCGAGCTGTTGCCGAACCCCTCGTTGCTGGGCATGGTGGACGGTTGCAAGGTCGAGTCAGTCGCCATCAAGGAAGATACGAATTCCGGTACCTTCGAGATTTTCATCGGCACCGATGACGAGAACTATGGCGGGGTGATTCGTCCCTTGCCGCCACCCGTTATCAACCGCTAGTTCGCCCGTAAACGCGAAAACGGGTTGCCGGGGAAGCGATCACTCTAATTTAAAAACGGGCAGGTAACCGGCGTCTAGTCGCTGGGAACTTGCTCGTATTTTTATGGCGTCCCTCTCTCTCGTTTAGTGGGTTGCTAATGGGTGACGGTGCCAGTCAATTTCAATCTTGGGCTATTCGCGGTGGGGCGTCGGAACGGTTTGCCGCCGTCACACTTTTTGGGGCATCGAAGGTGTGGAGTACAAAGGTCGTGTTGCATTGGGCAGTTGCCAATTGCGGGGCCTGAATCGCCAAGAGAACCGTGGCTGCGACGAGAGGCAGTCGCATGTTTAGCTCATTTCATGTGCGACATGAGGTGGGTGGTGAGAATGAAGTACGTCCGTTTTAACGCGTGAGTTCACGATGCCCCTATAGCGTTTGAGGCGGCTGTTAACGCATGGTTAAGTGACGGTTGGCGGTTGTTTGGGGTGCGGTTTATCTGTCCGCGATTATCTACAGCGGTAAGATGCTGGTGTGTGGCGGAAATTGGGTAATCCATCGCAACTGGGAAAAGGCCGATGGTTGATTGTTAGCCCTTGGTGCATTCTTTTTTTGGGAAATCCTCTGAGGGAGGGTCTGTGAAAACCCTGTAAAAGCGGCGTTTTTCGCTGTTTTCGAAGAGTTTGGACGGAAATGAATAAAATTTGGATTTACCCCTTGAGGGAATTCAGCCGATCGTTATACTTCTGCTCTCACGCAACACATCCACACGGATGCGGAAGTCTGAAGCCGGCTCTTTATCATTGAGAGTCAACGAGCTAAGTGACATGAGATGTCACGACTTCTGATTGACAGTGTCTGCAAGAACCGCTACTATTCGCGGTTCCGCTGCAATGACGGAGTGCGTGTGCACTGATCCGTCTTTCGTGCGTGAAGCACCTGATTTTGACGACATCGTGATTTCCACGTTAGTGGAAGTTGTGATGCCCTCAATGTAGGGCTCTGCCTTTTGGGCAGACTATGATCTTTGACAATTTGGAATTGAATTGATGGCATCTATGATGTGCGTCGCAAACGCACATCATTGGAGCGGCAATGCGTACTAACCATACGTATTGTCGAAACATAACCATTCTCAATTAGCGTCTTTGAAGTCAGCTGAAAGTTGGCGGTTTCGACCGTTGGCGGACAGTTAATTTCATAAGTTGAATTGATGAGAACAAAAATAATCGTTACCTGGAGTGGTTTGATGCAAATAAAAGATCACCTCGGCAGGCCTTCGGGTTTGTTAAGGGGTTTGGATATTTGTGGTCAAGCTACTAAGGGCGTATGGGGGATGTCTTGGCATTAGAAGGCGAAGAAGGGCGTGGAAGTCTGCGAAAAGCCTGGGGTAGTCGACAAACGGACGTTGATCCCGGGATTCCTGAACAAGGCGGTAGTGAATACATAGCTACCGTCCGGCTAACCTAGGGAACTGAAACATCTAAGTACCTAGAGGAGAAGAAAGAAAAATCGATTCCGTTAGTAGCGGCGAGCGAAGGCGGAGTAGCCCAAACCGTGGAAGTTTCTTCCGCGGGGTTGTAGGGTCCTTCACATGGGAGTTACAAAATTCAAACTAGTAGAAGCGGTCAGGAATGGCCCACCACAGAGGGTGACAGTCCCGTACACGAAAGTTTTGAATCTCCCGAGGGAAACCTGAGTAGGTTGGGGCACGTGAAACCCCGACTGAATCTACGGAGACCATTCCGTAAGGCTAAATACTCTCTAATGACCGATAGTAAACTCAGTAGCGTGAGTGAAAGATGGAAAGAACCCCGTTTAGGGGAGGCATTGAACCTGAAACCATACGCTTACAAGCGGTCGGAGCACTATGATACGTTCAGTGTGACGGCGTGCCTTTTGCATAATGATCCGGCGAGTTGTCGTATACGGCTCGGTTAAGGCCTTACGGGCTGGAGCCTTAGGGAAACCGAGTGTTAATAGCGCGAATTATAGTCGTGTGCGGCAGACGCGAAACCTGTGTGATCTACCCATGGGCAGGTTGAAGCGCGAGTTATATCGCGTGGAGGACCGAACCCACTGATGTTGAAAAATCAGGGGATGACCTGTGGGGAGGAGTGAAAGTCTAATCAAACCAGGAGATAGCTCGTTCTCTGCGAAATATCTTGAGGGATAGCCTCATGCCACTATTTGTCGGGGGTAGAGATACTGAATTGGATGGGGGCCCTTCCCGGGGTACCCCACTGAACCAAACTCCGAATACCGACAAAATTATCATGGGAGTCAGTCCACGTGGGATAAGCTGCGTGGTCGAGAGGGAAACAACCCAGACCGTCGTCTAAGGTCCCAAAGTATTGCTCAGTCACTAAGGAAGTTAGATTGCTGAGACAGCCAGGATGTTGGCTTAGAAGCAGCCACCATTTAAAAAGTGCGTAACAGCTTACTGGTCGAGCAGTCTTGCGCCGATAATGATCGGGAGTAAGCAATACACCGAAGACACGGGTTCACAGTTTACTGTGAGCGGTAGCAGAGCGCTGTACAGGAGATACAAGCCCTACGGAAACGAAGGGTCCCGGCCTGTACAGGTGATTATGCCGGAATGAGTAACGATAATGCAGGTGAGAATCCTGCACGCCGAAAGCCTAAGGTTTCCTGGGGAAGGCAAATCCGCCCAGGGTTAGGCGGTACCTTAGTCGAGGCCGAAAGGCGTAGACGATGGATAGCAGGTTAATATTCCTGCCCCAACTTGTGGAGCGATGGAGGGACGGCAACCAGAAAGTGAGCGGTACGAACAGAAATGTCCGTGGCGAAAGCTGAGCTGGCGGGATGTAAATGCACCCGCGGAAAGCAAGGCCTAGACCGAACGTCTTCAGAACGTGAAGTCATTGGAAGGTTGTCCAAGAAAAGCTTCTAAGCTTTGAAGCAAGTTGACCGTACTAAAACTGACACAGGTAGGCGAGTCGAGTAGACTAAGGCGCTCGGGAGAACGGTGGTTAAGGAACTCTGCAAAATGGCCCCGTAAGTTCGCGA
Organism: Planctomycetaceae bacterium; assembly: GCA_024232675.1. Classification (GTDB taxonomy): domain Bacteria; phylum Planctomycetota; class Planctomycetia; order Pirellulales; family Pirellulaceae; genus CAJQPP01. Next base: position 1,402 of record JAAEPL010000171.1, on the reverse strand, counting down.
TAAGGGGTGCCTTCGGCGGTGCAAGCTGCTGGAGGCCACAGTAAATCGGCTCCAACGACTGTTTATCAAAAACACAGGTCTCTGCTAACACGCAAGTGGATGTATAGAGACTGACGCCTGCCCGGTGCCGGTAGGTTAAGGAAGTGGGTTAGCCCTCGGGTGAAGCTCCCAACCGAAGCCCCGGTAAACGGCGGCCGTAACTATGACGGTCCTAAGGTAGAATTTTTCTGCCCACCTAATTGGCGACAATTAGGACAGCACCTCGCTGTATGCTGGAATATCTGAGTATCCGACGGTACTCGTGAAGCTCTCTTCGGAAAGTTTCGCAGTGAAAATCCGTTCGGTGCAGACAATCAGCAGGAAACCAGACAGCTTTTTCGAAAGCTCGATGGGATCCTCAGAGACTAAACGCGAGGCAACTCAGGAATGACTTCGGTCACGATCGAGTTGAAGATATAGTCCGAGCTGCATGGCGACATGCAGAAGCTGACAGAAATGTTCAGCTCGCCGATGCAAAGTTTTCTTTAGCTACATTTCTGCTTAGGCAGAAATCTCACCATCGATTCATCATCTCTTTTGATAATTCAAATTTGTTTGTATGAATCGAAGGCGGTGAGACAGCTTTTTAGAATTCGATTGCTATGAGTCCAGGCTTGAACCCCTGGGTCTCACGAACTTTCATGTTCTTCGGTAGTAACAATACTGAGCGAAGTTCCTTGTCGGGTAAGTTCCGACCTGCATGAAAGGCGTAACGATTGGAGCACTGTCTCAACCACCGACCCGGTGAAATTGTAGTCGTGGTGAAGATGCCACGTACCCGCGGTTAGACGGAAAGACCCCGTGAACCTTTACTGTAGGCTGATATTGGGCTGAGGTATATCTTGTGTAGGATAGGTGGGAGGCTGTGAACCAGGCACGCTAGTGTTTGGGGAGCCACCCTTGAAATACCACCCTGGCTATGCTTTATTTCTAACGTTGTCCCTTGAATCAGGGCAACGAACAGTGTCAGTTGGGCAGTTTGACTGGGGCGGTCTCCTCCCAAAATGTAACGGAGGAGTACAAAGGTACACTCAGCTTGGTTGGCAATCAAGCGTCGAGCGCAAAGGTAGAAGTGTGCTTAACTGCGAGACTCATAAGTCGAGCAGATACGAAAGTAGGGCTTAGTGATCCTGTGGTTCCGTATGGAAGGGCCATAGCTCATCAGATAAAAGGTACTCCGGGGATAACAGGCTTATCGCATCCGAGCGTCCATAGCGGCGATGCGGTTTGGCACCTCGATGTCGGCTCATCACATCCTGGGGGTGAAGAAGCTCCCAAGGGTTTGGCTGTTCGCCAATGAAAGTGGTACGTGAGCTGGGTTCAGACCGTCGTGAGACAGGTCGGTCCCTATCTGCCGTGGGCG
>JAAEPL010000170.1 GCA_024232675.1 Planctomycetaceae bacterium | reverse complement strand
GAATTGACCCCAGCGCGACCCGGAATTTGATTGATCGGGTCTCGGTATCCAACGTCAAAGTCATAATCGTATCCCTGTCCCGGATATTCCAGCATGCAATAAACATGATCATCCGCATCGCGGTCACCAGGGAAGATATGTCGGCCACCCACCGCATGCACGGTCATTGGGTGAACATGCTTTCCGGTTTTTCGGGAAAGCGCGGAAACAAAGATGCTGGAAGCATCAATTTGATGGCTTCCCAATTCGGCCATCAAACCGCCACCGGTGCGATTCCACAAACGCCAACGGACTAACTCCTCCAGAGCGCTACGTACCCTTCCGTCTTTGTAAACCTGTTCGTTATCGACGTAACCGTACTTCAACGCGTTGACGGTTTTATCTAGGTCCCAGCTTTTCCACTGAGCAATTTTATTACGCAATATTTTGGACTTGGCAGGATCCGCTTTTGTGATTTGCCGTTCCATCGAATCTATTTGAGCGCGGATTTTATCGACCCGCTCCCCCTCAGCGGTGTACTCACCGCCTGGAATTGGCAGCGCCCAAGAGTCTGCTCCTGGCAGGTTGTTGCGATGCCACTGAGCACGAATGTGATGGATCTCACCCAGCAATCCCCACTCAATCATATTGACGGCGTTATCGTAGAGAATGTTGTAATGCCTTTGGTGGCCGATTGATAAATGCAAGTCGTTTTGTATGGCCGTTCGGCCCATTAACTTGCACTGGGCCACATTGTGAGCCATCAGTTTTTCAACCAACACATGCTTGCCGGCTGCCAAAGCTGCGATGGTTACTTCGGCATGAAGGTGCAGCGGCAAGCCGATGATAATTCCTTCGATGGTCGGATCACGGAGTACATCTTGATAGTCGCTGACGACTGCTACGTGTTTTTTCGCCTCTGCTTCTGTTTTCCATCCATAAACTTGCATTAACCCTGGTCTCGCGGCCAAGGCATAGGGAGACGCCCAATCACCATGAAATGCCCGGTGGATGCTGGAAGGGCGAATGTCGCAAATCATGCCAACTTCGACATAGTCCGGATTCAAACCGCCGATCAGCACATTTCCTTCATCACCGGTGCCGATGATGGCGATACGAACGGGGCGATTCGGTTTTTGGTATCCGAAGTACATTGCGCCAAGGCCCGCCGCGACGGTGCCTCCAGCGATGGTCGCCTTGAGAAAATCACGACGACGCATTTGATCCATTGCCGTTACCGCAGAATAGTAATTCTCGCTACCGACTTCACGTTGTTCGGGGGTCAAATCCATTAATCAATCCTCATTCGATTCTGTCACCTCACGGCGACACAAGAAGTAATCCAATCCGCCAAATCGTCCTGCGGACGAAGCCAGCAGTACCAATAGGGCCGTGACTTCAATCCACTGATAATACGTATTTTGAGCCCCTAGTGCCCAAAATGGCTGAGTCGCGACTACGCCCAGCAAGAGTCCCATGCCGGCCAGTGCAGCAAATCGCGTGAACAACCCCAAAATCAGCAGGCATCCGACCACGGTATCAAACCATGGAAGGTAACGGTCGATCACCGCCTGTTTGGACCACTCCTGAGCGTAGGGTCGGGATACGGCAAACACTTTGGAACCGTCGCCAGTCCCGGCAATTTCGTTAATTCGCGCTTCTAATTCGTCCCAAGTTGACTCAACCTCGGCCAGCCAAGGGGCTGCGGCTTTGTTCCGATCGTACTTGATCGTGCCGATTTGGTCGTTCAAAGACGCCACCTCTAAAGCAGCGCCCGATCGATCCTGCCCATCGCGAGCGAAGCCGACCAACCGTTGTTCACCATCGATCCAAGCGGTTATCTCCGCTTCATTACTTGCCAGAAAATCGCCCAGCCAAGTTTTTGCCCAATCCAAGGAACGATCTGCACGCTTTTGCTGTTCTTCATTAAATTGAAACTCTGCGGCTGCGGAGCTGGTGAAATCTTCCCAGATCGCAAACGTTTCGGAGGTGTCGATCGTATTCTCGGGGGACAAACACAGACGTTTCCGCCCATCGTAATCATCCAACAGCTTTTGGAATTGCGGCGCCAAAGGCCCTTTGGCTTGATTCAGGAAAGGAGCGCAACTGAACGTTCCACTCTGCAATTTTGTCACGCCCTCGTTAAAAAAGTGCATTCCAATAACCAAACGCAGCAGCAGCAGCGAGAAGAGCATGAACCAAAAAGAATTTCGGCTGGATTGCATTTTCAATTTTCTAACAAATGGGGGCTACGAGACGAAAGGATCACCTAGGCCCAGTATGACTTGTATCGGACAATTTCTAAAGGGATCACAAGGGTTGAGACCGGTTTTGTGGTCGATTTTGAAATTATCTTTCTGCGGCCATTCTTGCCATTTCTTGAAAGTTTTGGAGTTGAAGTCGTTCAAGTTCGTCGCATTTTTGCTGACTTTCGTCGGCCTCTTTATCTCGCCCGAGGTTGCGGTAACAGTTCGCGAAAGCCCGATAAAGATTTGGGTCCTCAGAACCAACATGTTTCGCATACTCCAAATCAACCAAGGCTTCTTCTGCTCGATCAAGTTTCAGCAGAATTTTCGCACGGGTTAAGAATAATTCAGGCGGGCCACTCCAAGTCGCGATAGCGATATTCGCCAATTGCAAGGCGTCACCAAGTTGCGATTCTTTTAAAGCCATCGTGTCACAAAAGTTGTTGAGAAGAATCGCAGCCTTATTTTCCGAGGTTGCCGCTAGTCGCAAGTACATTCGCCCTGTGCCAACCTTGTTTTGCAGTGTATCTAGCAGACCTAGAATCAATTGCCCAATCGCCGGCGACCCTTGTGTTCTTGCTTCGTCTTCCACCCAGTTTCTTATCTTGTCATTCGGTGGATAAGCTAAGAGCCTGATGAGATCATTTAAGGCGTCAGTATTAATCGGGCTTTTAACAAGAGATTTGATAACAAAAGAGAATTTTCGCCGCACGGAATCTTCATCATCAAGTTTGTCGAAGTTGTTTGAAAACTCATGCAAAGCCCTCGACTGTAATAGGAGAATGCCCTGTTTCGTGTACTCCGAATTTGCCAATTGATAACCAAGATTCAATTCTTCCATTATTCGCTTGTAGTCCTCTGTGACTTCTAAAATCTGGTATTTCAATTTCCAAATCGCTAGCTCGTTAGGATTTGTTTCGGCAGTCTGATCCAGTGCCGTTAAACCGCGTTCCATGTGCCTTTTGGCTAACTCTGTCTCCCCGGTATCCAAAAGGTATTGAGCCAATTTTGGCACTACATCTGGAAAGACGTTAGATATTTGCTGAAATCGCTTGCTCGCTTCTTCAAAATCATTTTGTTCGAACATGATCAATGGAATGTATCTTTGCGCAAGCAACTTGTTTTTGTTTCCATCAACCGCTTTTAACTCTACCCATTCAAAGTGTTTTCGCGCCAACTCAAGATCATCAACTAATTCATGGTCGTTGTACCATTCATCAAACCGTTTCTGACCCAGGTAAACATGAGCTCCGATATAACCTGCCTCATGGGGCGATGCCAAGTCGTTTACGATTTGCATACCGTTATCGACCATGCCAGCCTTAATTAGTTTTTTGGCATGCCAGAAGTTTGTTGAGTCGCTAGACAAAATATTTTGCAACCTTCGAGAATACAAAACTGCTTCTTCGTATTCCCCCACTAATTCTGCGTTATTCGCTGCGTTAGTATTTACAGCTTTTGTAAGACGACTTTCCAGAAAATCGGCGGCGAAAGTGATTCCCCCGATGAGCACTATTCCGATCAGGGGAATGAACCCCACCAAGGCGGCCTTCCCGTCTCGAGTGGTCGTCCAACTGAGAAACAAAAAGGTCGCAAGCTGGCCCAATAACCAAAAAGGAAAAAAGATTGTTTGGAGAAAAAAGCGCAAGATGCGTTTAGGGAGCGGTAGATCTTGTCCGATCCCTGTTTCGTGTCCCCTGAACATCCCAAAAAAGGCCCGGAACGGGGCCCCTAAAAATCGAGAGAGCGAGAACCCTTCTTGGAATTGCTTGTTCTTATTTCGACCGGAAAATGGCACGATTTAATCTTTCGTTATTGAGAGGCTGATGATTCTACACCGCTCTGTTTTCGTTTTAATTCATCTACTTGCTTTTGCAGTTTAGCCGCCGTGCCGATCATGTTCTGTTGTTTGTAGCACTCCACCAAAGATTCAAAGACGGCGGGCTTTTCCTTCAGGCGACTGTCTTTGGAGGCCCGCTCTAAATCCGCGGTTGCTTTTTCCCACTCACCCAATTGCATATAAATGTTGCCGCGCGTATCGAAGTAGCTGGCTTTCCTTGGTTGAATCCCGATTGCAATGGTCGACAACTCTAATGCTCGTTGGGGATTCGATTCCATGATAACAAAGGCCAGATTGTTTAACGCTTCGTGATTGCGAGCGTTTTTTTGTATCGCTAGTTCAAGCAACCTGATCCCCAACAACTTGTCACCTCTCAGCACTTCGGCTGTACCGGCGATCTCTAGCGCCTGAGAGGGTGCCTTCTCTCTCTCTTCCCGCACGTCCAGAATTTCTAATGCTTCCTTTGATTCCGGAAAATTGGCGAAGCCAAAACGTGTCACCAATACGGCCGCTTCCACGTTCTTGGGATTTACTTCATACGCCCTTTTCAACAGGGCCAAGTATTTTTCCCGCTTTTCAGGATCGGTGCTTGAAAAACCTTTGAAGTTGACAGCTTGAGACAGAACCATACGAGCGAGTGCTGCTTCAAGCGCTGATCGTTTTTCGGGATCTTCTTGTCGCGCGATCGCATCATTCAGCACCTTCTCCGATGTTGAATAATCTCGTTTCATCGCGTACGCACTTGCTAACCTTCGCAAGTAATCAACCTTGTCAGGATCGTTTTGCAATAAAATCTCGTATCGCTCAATTGCTTCGTCCACCACTGGAATGGCTTCGTCAGGGGTGCCCCTCTTTAAATGGAGATCAACAATTGATGTAAAGAACCCTACGTAATCCTCAAACAACTCCTCGTAAATTTCCAACGCCTCATCGAATTTACCCTGAGGAATCATGATCTTGTTCGCCATTAGCGTTCGGGCATCTGCATTTTCGGGCTCAGTTATTAAAGCATATTCCAGTTGCGATTTGGCTCGCGACAATACTCGCTTAAAATATGCACGTCGCTCAGCCTGAGTCTTGCCCGGGATTTTGAGCTGAAGAAGCTGCCTTGCTTTCCAAACGTGAGCCTTGGGATAGCCGGGCGCGTTATCTGGCGCTAAAGTCAAACGAATTGCGTTTGCGGTCTGAAAACTTGCATCGCGCGTCTCGTCCCGGGTATCCGTCATAAGGATTCGCGAAAGCTCCCACTTTAAATCCTCATCATCCGGTTGGAACTGCACCAATTTTTGTGCATAAACGATCGCATCAGCAATTTCTCCCTCTTTCTCAGAGCGGAGTTTGGAGATGTCATAGTTGCTTTCAAACCTCTCTTGAGAGGACAAACCGACAATCACTGCAATGGTTGCTGAGGCAGCGATTAAAAGTGCCGGAAGACCGTAAATTAATGCGCGACCTCGCGTGGGTTCGCTCCACAATTCACGAAATTTCTTGAACGGAAAGAGCACCATGTCCGTTAAGAAAATTAGCAGCTGTCGCAACTGGAACAGAATAAAATTCATGGCATTTACCGCCTTTTGGGCGGCTTAGAAAATCCAAGTCCAATAAAATTGACACATCACAGCAACATCCAGCGGGGCCGAATCGCAGTGCCGTTCACTAACCCAGTTTAACAAGGGGGTGTTGCCGCCTTAAGGGTAAAGAACGCTTTTCAAATAGGTTGAGCGATCGCCAGGCGGTGCAAGCAGTCTATGCCATCAAGTCCGACGTTTATTATACCGTAGCGGGTCAAAAAATTCGCTCAAAACCTAATAACGTTAACATTCGGATTTTCCGCAAAATCCTTAAAAGTTACCGAGGTCGTTTTACCGAATATACGAAAGCACGCGTTTGCGTATTGCGCAGCCAATGCATTGGCCACACACATCCGGCATACCGTACCGAAGTGAAATGATGAATAAGCTTGCCAGAACACATTTTCTCCGATTGCTGGCGTCAGCCTGTTTTGCAGGGGTAACCCTTTGCTGCAGCCTGGTGTCTGGACAACAACTACTGCCAAAACAGCAGACAGCGGAACAAAACAGTTCGCAGGAAAACAAACCATTAACGTCCATACGCATCGCACTCAAGCCGCTGGCGCCTATGTCAGCAGAAACTCAGGCGATTCCCCTAAAACCGTTGAAAACAACGGCCGCTGCTGAAGCGGCACCTGTTGTCAAAAAAGCGGTTGCAGCAGGCAGTGCACCAAACAGCACCAAAATCACCGTGGCCCCCACAGGCCCGGAGCCCGTTGTGATGCCCAAGGTGACTGAGATGCCTGTCGCGGTCGTGGTCCCTGAAACAAGTCTTGCGAAGGGCAAAAACTTCCCCGCCGATGCTGAGAAACGGATCGCAGAGTTCTTGAAAGCCAACAATCAACCAACGGCGACGGCTCAATCTGCTGAAGCGTCAGCACCTCGAGTGGCTAATAATAAAAATAGCATTCCAACTGTCCCAGTGACCCAGCCTGCGACGGTTCAACCTGCGACTGCACAACCTGCGACTGCACAGACTCAACAAACCCTCGGTTCCCGAACACCATTTGTCAATATAACGGCTACGCCAAATACGGCCCCGATTGCAAGCCAATCTTCGGATGTCCTAACGCCCGTGGCCTCAATTGGCGGCGTCGGCTCAATTAGCAACACGAGTCCCATGCCAAATCCAATGGCAAGCCCGCAAGAGATGATCCTGACGGCTCCGGGAGAAGAGGACTTTTTTGATGCTGAGAATGCCTACATCGAAGATCCGACTACAGAAGTCCTTGTTGATTATGGAGCTCAAGCAGCGACATTTGATTGCTGCGGTTTCATTACCTCGTCGCGTTATTATGCGGTTTACGACACGTTAAATTTCCAACGTAACGATGGCATTTTTCGGGCAAGCAATATCACAACGCTTGATGACTTTGGGTTCAATTTTGGGGCCCGGGCAACGATCGGTAAAAAACGAGATGCTACTCGCGGCTACGAAGGTACCTTCATGGGCTTTGATCCTTGGATTGCCACATCAACGCAAACCAACGCAGCAGGAACTCTAGTTGGTGCTCTCTACCCACTAAGAACGAATAACCTGCCGCCCAATGCTTACAGCGCCTTTCAAAACGGCACCTACGCCCAGCAATGGAATAAGACCCGTCTTTACTCACTGGCGTTTAATAGAACCTGGTGGGGTTCGGATGTTGTCAAAGCTTTCGTGGGTGGTCGATATATTCAATTTCAAGATGACTTTAGATTATCGATGGCTAACATCAACGGCGAACAAGGGTTCCACTCAATTCAGGGTCGCAACCAAATGTTTGGTGTCCATACAGGTATGGAAGTGCTTTACGACATTGGCTATCGCCTGTCCTTCTCATACGCTTGGAAATTGGGTGGTTACGCAAACGCAGCACGCAACACTGTGACGCATATCAATAATGGTCAATTACGAGGGTTCGGGGGGATTGAAAAAACCGACTTCGCGTGGAGTGCAGAATTTGGCGTCTGGAGTCGTTACAAAATAACTCCCAACGTACGCTTCCGAGCAGGATACGAAATGTTCTCATTGTTTAATGTCTACGATTCCGAAAGCCTCTACAGCCCACGATTTGGTAACACCATGCCCAATCTGCAAAACCAAGGGGACGCCATCTTCCACGGCCCCTCCTTTGGCTTTGAAATTTACCGGTAACGGTAAATACGAAACCAGACACTTAGCCGGGGTTACACCCGGCTTTTTTCGTGTCATGACCTCTCGCCGTACCAGGAAGCTGGGCACGCCATAATTCGCCCAAATCCACGAAGTCCCCCGCATGAAATGGGATTTCCCTGTGGATAGATGGTTGCTCCCTACGTTTAAGCATCAGATAATGGAGAGATTAGCGAAACCTCAACCACGTTGCTGTATGGGAACCTCAAGATGCCTGCTCTGAAGACACCAAGCTTGGCCATCGCCATTTTGTTCACTTGCATTTCCTTCGCCTTTGCTCAAGACGATCAAACTCAGCAAATCGATGGGCGCTTGGACGAAGTGCAAAACATGATCGAGGAAGAACGGAGCACGATTGCCTTGCTGGAACGACAACTCAGCAAAGCAACGGAAGACGGCGATAAAGATCGAGAGGCACAGCTAAGCAATGAGATCGACGCAGCCTACGTCAGCCTCGGCAAACTGGAAGAGCTCCGCGAACAATTTGTCGAGCTTAAAAACTCCCGTGACCGCAAACGGCAAAACACGCGGCGACGACCTGTGACGCCGCGTTCCATGCGAGGTAAGCGAGAGGTACCCAGGCCGCAAATCTCCGGCGGTGATGGAAAAATGGACGTCGAAGCTGCTAAACAGCGCAGAGATCGGTTACAGAAAAACAAGAATCGCCAACCGGCCCGCCCCAGCCAGGGTAATCAGGGCAACCAGGCTCCCTCCGTTGATCGTGGAAATCAGCGTGGTGAACCGCGGCAACGTAATGAATCCTTCCGTTTGCGCAATTTGAAAATCGCCATGGACGCTCTGCAAGATGCCGGCGAAATGGATCTAGCGAACCAGGTAGAATCTCTTGTCGATCGCGAGGAGCGAAACCAAGACGTTAACAACCCGCCTCAAAACAACCGTCGTCGCAACGGCAACCCAACCGTCCAAGGGAATCCAGCAGGCAACAGTGATGGGCCAGCGATGGCTGACGGGCCAGCGATGGCAGATGGGCCAGCGATGGCAGATGGGGGCAACCCGCAAGGTAACCGAAACCCACGCAACAATCGAAATACCCGGGGAAACCGCAACTCGAGAGCCAATCAACCGGGATTAGGTGGCCAGCCACAAGGCCCCGCAAGCGGGGGGAATACGGGTGGCGGTAACTCCAGCGAACTCGATGCGATGGAGGATGAGATCGAACGCTTGCGAGACAAGCTGCGGGCATTGAGAAACCGTCAAAATGGAGACGGCTGAGGTTACGGTTCGTAAGACCGGCCGAAATATCGTTACGATTCCTGCCCTGAACGCGCCAGTTTTGACGGTTGCAGCGTTAATCTTTGCTGGTTATTAAAAATATTGCGCTGAGGTAAACCTTTCCCGAATGAAGCAACAACGGCGGCCACGAATTTGCCGATGTTCCAAGGGTAAATATCCCCCGACCCGTTTTCTGGAGCCTGATATGCAAAGTACTCAAATGACTTGGGAAGACACCTCGAACGATCGCACCATTGACCTAGAAGTAAAATGGCGAATGACCGCTGAGGGAATTTCTATTGTGGATGTGATTCCCACAAGAGTCTTGCTCCGAAGTGAAAAGACCCCGGCAACCACGATTGGCGTGCACACACCGGGTGGGCGACGCATGCTGAATCGATTAATCGATCATCAATCGGTTGCGGCGAACATCGCCGAGAGAGAGTTAGCTTGGGCGTAGGCACTTGGCTATCGACACATAAACGCGCAACTACATCTGCGATTGCGGGCTTCGCAAACGCATGACATTGAGCTCCGGTGGGCAATTCCAGCGAATCGGATCGTCCCCGGATATCCCGCGGGATACGTGCAGCAACGTTTGCCCTACTTGGTATGTGCCACCCGCAAAGCGGACACCGTAGATGCTTGGAGCTACAATCGGGCCGATCAGAGGCAGACAAATCTGCCCGCCATGGCAATGCCCTGCCAAAACGAGGTCGACTCCTAGCTCACTAGCTCGGTAGATACGGTCAGGGGTATGGGTCAGTAAAATCGCGGGAGCCGTTTTGGGCCTTGGTAAATTTTCTGCACCCTGAAACCAAGGTAATTCATCGCCCGCGAGATAAAAGGTTTGCCCTGCAAAGACAATGGGTTGCCAACTCGGTAGAGCTCGCTGAAACCCGCAAGCCTCCATGGCTCGGACTAATTTGGCCTCATCACGCACTCGCAAATCGTGATTTCCTAAAACGAAGTATTTTTGATGCCGACACTCTAGCTTGCCAAGTGTCTCTGGCAGCCATGCAAGGCAATCTGGATTATCGATGATATCGCCGGTTAAGAAAATAAAATCCGGCAGACAAGCATTGCACTCTTGGCACAATTTTTCAAAGTATTGGCGGGTTACTTTCCCCGTATAATGTAGATCCGAAAGGTGGGCGATCACCAACCCATCCATCTCGACAGGCCATGCCTCAAGAACCAAATCCCGTTTTTCGATAGATAGTTGCAAGCTTTGATTTCCGGGGAATCGCTTCAGCACCTGCGCCTGAAATCCTATGTACTTTGGTTCCTCAATGCGGTCGCCAAGGTCCACTAGTTGAAATTCACCCTCCCGCAATCCTGCCGGTTTTTGAGCCGTGAATTTACGAAACCCCCACCGCAATGACAGACCCATCAGAACGACGAGACAGAAAAAACGGTAGGGCCGCATCCAAGCCTGTTCCGGATACAAACCCAAGAATTGCAACGCCAAAAGCAAAGGGATGATTACCATCACGGCAAAGACAATTTTCTCGACCAACTTGCGCAGTTTCCGTGGCAACGAGGTTGCGTGAATCTGGCTGAACAAGATGCACCAGACACCGACGTGACCGGCAAAGACAATCAAGAACTCGATAGCATCCAAAGCAATCATTGCATTCCGAAGCAGGGCAGGGGTCTAGACTTTTTCAGCTTTATCGGGCTGAATCAGACGCTCAATCGTTTCTAACAATTGCTCAAGCTTGAAGGGTTTGTAAAGGATTGCATAGGGCTTCAAACCAGCTTGTCGAGCCTTAACAATGGAATGCCCCGGGTCGTAACCAAAACCCGTCATCAACACCAGGGGCGGCTCTTCCATTGATTCTTTAAGCTTCATTAAGATGTTGTAGCCGGAGAGGTCTGGCAGGCGAATATCGGCGATAATGGCGTCATATTCTTCGCCAGGATCACTATTCCGCACCATCATCAACGCTTCATTACCTTCGTGGGCAGTCTCAACAATGCAACCGAACGGTTCCAGTAAAAGGTGGGCGCTGTTGCGAACTTCATCTTCACAATCCACCACCAGCACTCTGGCATTTCTTAACAAAGGCCTTTGGTGTGCCTGCATCGACTCTGGAACAGATTCCCCGAAGGTCATTTCCTCGCGGGCATTGTGAATCACCTGCTTGATTTCACGGGAGTTTTTAAGGATGCGTCTCAAACGCCGTGAGACATTGGCATCCTGCCCAATGTAATTCTCGATCACGTGGACGGTATCATTTAAGATTTCGTCAATGGGCAGTCCCACCGCAGTCTCGATGGCTTCCAAGCTGGCCTTGGCGGAGCTTGTTTTTTCAGTAACCAGCAATTCCAACGAGTTCAAAGCTCGGGCGATGTCTTTGGAAAAAATTTGCAATAATTGCAAATCAGCCTCGGTGAAAGCTCCCACTTGAGGGCTCTCTACATTGAAGGAGCCGATCACCTGATCGTGCAACATCAGGGGGACTGTCAGTGAACTTTTGGCACCGATCAAACCATCTACATAAAGTCGGTCGCTGGTAGTGTCTTCGCACAAATAACTTTTGCCTGTCGCACAAACAAAGCCTGTCACACCGTTCCCCTGCGCTTCCGCGAACAGCGGCAGTTTGCTTTCCTTTGAATCAATACCCTCACTAAGCAGCGTTTCACAGCGATTGGTTTTGCGGTCGATCAGGCGAATTTCCACAACATCGTAACCAAGCAAATCTTGGGTGTAATAGAGAATATTCGCTTTCAGCAAGTCAATTCGCTCTTCGATATTCATCCGGCAAACTTCTTCCGGAGTCAGATCGGCTAGTTCAGAACCAGCGTTGTGAATCGCTTCCAATTTTTGCACGTGCAAAACTTCTTCGGAAGCGTCGCTCACGATGATTAGATTGTGCGATGGTTCAAGTCCATCGACGGAAACGGGAGCAACGCGTAGGCGGTAGTAGGTACGCGTGTCACATTTCAACGAAGAAGAATTCGAACAACCCGTTTTCAAGGCACTCGCCAAAGGGTTGCTGCACTCGCCAATGATTTCTGGGCGGCCCATGGCATCGAAAAAGTCGAGACCGACAAGCGGTTGCTCCGGAAACCAATCCCCCAAGCTCTTGTTTGCCCAGACAATTTGATTGGTTCGGTCGGTAACCGCAAATCCATCCGGCATGCGATTGAAGATCATGGAATTTTGCAACAGGTGCCAAAATTGCCATTGCGGGCCGGATTGTTGATTTAGAATGAAATAGCCATCAAATTCCTCGGATAACAAGGCATCGTCGAGTTCCTTGATGTTCACCTTGACGACCTCGCACCACTCGGGCAAATCTAGCGGAAGCCCGTCTTGCTGGAACGTGTCGTCCGTAACACATAGTATTTTTTTGGCTCGAGTCGTTGCCACTTAGTTGTCCCTATTCCAATGGGTGGCCTGTTGCCGGCGACCAGCCTGTTAGCTCGTCACCATTTCTCTGCTATAAATGTAGTTCAATTAAAGATTTAAGAACATCCTTCTAGAAAAGTTCACACGTCTTTAAACAAAGAATACGGTCACGCCACGAGAGGTGGTGACAGCCTCGGAATCCATGCGAATGGCATTCCGGATACCTCAGTGATAACCTTGGCAGAGAAACCTCTCTTCCATAAACGCCGCTGGTCACCGGCTGGTAACAACAATACGTGGGTAAATGGGCAAAAAACGACGACGGAAAAACAAAATTCGTGCGGAATTCAAGAAAAAGCACGACAGCCAGGTTCGCAAAAAGGACTTTACGGACCACGCCCGTGGGGATGTCGACGACACCTCACTCGTCAGTGGTGAGCGTGTATCCGGCAAAGGCAGCCTCACAAGGCGACGCACCATCGTCGGTGAAATGGTGGGAGAACAGGAAACGGGTTTCCAAGTTCTCTTGGACATTGACGAAGAAAAGTGCCTTTCCGGTCGCGTGCTTAGCGTGCACGGACTAAAAACCAAAGTTTCGACGGCGGAAGGAATCTTTGAATGCGCGACCAGAGGGTTACTTAAAAACCTTGCTACGGATCTACAGCACGTGGTCGTGGCAGGAGATCACGTTAAAATTCGCCCCGATCTGGAGCAACAGGGGTTAATTGTGCGAGTCGAGCCGCGGCATTCCGTGATTAGCCGTACCAGTCGGGGCAGGAGACAAATTATCGTCTCCAATGTGGACCAAGCCTTGATCGTTTGCAGTGCGGCCGAACCCAATCTGAAACCAGGCCTCATCGATCGCTACCTTATTGCTACGGAACAAACCGCCATTCGCCCCGTCATTGTAATAAACAAGATCGATCTTATTCCACGCGCTGAATTACAACCTTTAATCGGCGTTTGGAGCAATATCGGTTACCCCGTGTTAATGGTTTCTGCGGCTACGGGAGTTGGCCTGAATCGTTTCCGCAATATGGTAATCGGAAAAGATAGCGTCGTGACGGGCCAAAGCGGTGTCGGGAAATCCTCATTATTGAATGCGATCGATTCCAACCTGAATTTGCGCACTAGCCATGTCAGCCAAGATTCAGAGAAGGGACGTCACACGACGACCTCAGCGGTTTTGGTCCCGATGGTTGGCGGTGGACACATTGTTGACACCCCTGGCATACGGCAATTTCAATTATGGGACGTCGCGAGGGAGGAATTGGAAGGCTGCTTCCGGGATATTCGTCCTTATATAAACGCCTGTAAATTCCCTAACTGTTCTCATCGCCACGAAACCCAATGTGCCGTGAAAAACGCCGTCGCGGATGGCATGATCGACCTTCGTCGTTACGAGAGTTACTGCGGGATGTACGAAGAAAGTGATCGCGGAACCTAAGTTCAGTTTCGACGAAGGTGCGCACGTTTGCTAAACCCTTCCGAAGCATATGTTTCTTATTGCGAATCGCGCGCGGCGATTCTTTCCATCCATTGGGCCCCCTGCGGACGGCCCGTCTTGCGATAGGGAACTCCATGCCCCCCATACTCGCTCCACCTCAACATGGCGTCTTTGTTGGTTTCCTCGAGCTTCCGAAAGAAGACCATGACGTCTGCAAAGCTCACGATTTCATCGTCCTGAACGGCATAGATCATCACCGGACATTGAATATTTTCCACGTGGGTTAAGGGAGCGGCTTTCGTTACGAAAGCCTCAATGCCTGACAAAAAGTTGAGCCGCTTTAACTTACCAGCATCAAAATCAGTCAGGCCCGTATCGGGACAGTAGGCAACGCATCCCGCCAAACGTTTTTCGTGTGCGGCAAACAGCAGGGCTTGGGTACCACCGCTGCTGTATCCGGCAACGAAGATTTTCTGTGGATCGACGATCTCGATGTGCTGCGCTGCATATTCCAGGGCATTTTTGGAATTCACCAAACCCGCTTTTACGGTTACGAAGCTTCGGTAAGCGGAAGATAATTTTTCCGAGTCCCGAGCGTCACGCGGATCAATCGCGCCGCATAATTCGTAGGAAATCACCACAAACCCTTTGCTCAGGTAGGGCTTCATGATCTCTCGGTTAGCTGTGGGAACGGTGCCGGTAATTAAATTTCCGCCACCGGACGGTACGAGAACACAAGGTTGGCTGGCTTTTTCATATTCCCCGAAAGGGAAATGAACCACGAGGCTTTGCGTTAAACTCCCTCGGCCCAAGGTCACCACGCGTTTGCCTTCCGCTCGATGGCCCGTACCTCGAATCGATAAAACCGGCCCGGTTTTTTCCTCTCGCACCTCCCAGGGCTTGCTATTCGTCAGATCCCACGCCATTTCAGGCTGTTCGTACCAGGTCGGTGCTCGAACGGCGGAGGGGAGCTTTATAACGATTATTCCCACCCCAATGATCAACAAGGTGACTGCGGCGACTACAAGCGGTTTTACTTTCATGGGGAGGCTCCTCGACCTCCATTGTACGATTCCCAAATTTCTTGGCGAGCCGCGGATTTGAATCCGTTCGGATGGGAAATCATCGCTGTCTTTTCGGCCATAAATTGACTAGGATCTGCGGTAGAAATCAACATTCTTTTGCTATCTTTATCGAGAAATTTCCTTGTCCGTCGATTATCAAAAACCACCTGAGACCGAAGATTACAAAGGTAATTACGCCTTCATCAGCCTGGGATGCGCCAAGAACACCGTAGACAGTGAACGCATGATGGGATTGCTGAAGCTGGACGGTTACCAACTTGTACGGGATCCTGCCGAGAGCGACTTCGTGATCGTGAACACTTGCGGTTTTATCGAACAGGCTCGCAATGAGTCGTTTGCAGCCATTGACGAGATGCTGGAATTAAAACGACAAGGTCAAACGAAAGGCGTGATCGTGTCGGGCTGCCTGGCAGAACGGCAAAAAGAGGAGATGCTGAAGGAGCGACCAGACATTGATAATTTGGTTGGTGTTTTCAGTCGCGAAGAGATCACCACGATCGTGGACCGCATGTTGGGCAATCAAACCGAACAGCGTACGCTTTTCCAACCGGCTCCCATTCGAGCTTTGCCCGACACACAACGTTTGCGTATCACGCCACGCCACTTCGCGTATTTGAAAATTTCAGAGGGTTGCGACCGCCTTTGTACGTTTTGTGCGATTCCGAAAATGCGAGGCAAGCATGCGACCAAACCGATGGAGCGTGTATTGGAAGAAGCACGCGAGTTGGCCGCCAGCGGCGTACGCGAACTGATTGTCGTCGCCCAAGACACGACTTATTACGGCATGGATCTTTACGGTGAGCCGCGGCTGGCTGAATTACTTAAAGAACTAGATCAGGTGGAAGGCATCGACTGGATTCGACTGATGTACTTTTACCCGATGTACATCGATGACCATCTGATCGAAACCATCGCCCAAGCAAAAAGAATCTTGCCCTACATCGACATGCCGTTGCAGCATATTAATAACACGATGCTGAAGCGCATGAGTCGACGTGTGGATCGCCAACAAACCGAAGAGATCATCGAACGTTTGAGAAAAGGCATTCCCGGATTAACTCTGAGGACCACGTTGATCACAGGATTTCCTGGAGAGACGGAGGAGCAATACTTGGAACTTTGCGATTTCGTCGCCGAACAAAAATTCGAACGCATGGGCGCCTTCACTTATTCCTACGAATCCGATACGCCCTCGGCAAAGTTGCCAGGCCATATCGATGACGACACCATGGCGCGGCGTCGAGAAGGCTTGATGAATATTCAGCAAAGAGTCATTTTTGAAAGAAATGAGTCTTTAATCGGACAGACGGTTGATTGCATCATCGACCAATCGGTGCCAGAGCACCCCGGGGCATGGGTCGGCCGCACCGCCTACGATGCTCCTGATGTGGATGGTCTCATTTTTGTCACGCAAACCGAACACGAGTTGAAAATTGGCGACATTGTCCCTTGTGAAATTGTCACGAATCATGAGTACGACTTGGTTGCGGTTGCTGTGGGTGAACCACGATAGCCGCTTGGTCATGATGAGGTTGTTACCGACCCGATTTCCTGCCAACTCAGTCAAACTATAATTTTTGCTGCCGCTCGCACGCCCAACAAGAAAATCGAATGCTATGACTGACTCTCCTACCATCTGGAACGTTCCTAACAAGCTTTCAATGGCTCGGTTGTTCTTGGCGATACTTGTTTTCGTCTTTCTGCCCCTTGGCATGTACCAAATAGCGATGGTGGGATTCATCGTGGCGGCCGGGACGGACTGGGTCGACGGGTGGTGGGCACGTAAATATGACCAAGTCACGCAATTGGGCCGCATGCTTGATCCGTTTTGCGACAAGTTTTTGATCTGCGGCACCTTCGTTCTCTTGGCGGTTGAGATGCGAGAATATCCGTGGTACGCCTCGGTGGCCGGTTGGATGGCGGTTGTAATCGTAGCTCGCGAATTGTTAGTCACAGCGATTCGCAGTTTCATTGAAAATTCCGGAGGTGATTTTTCAGCGAAAATGGCCGGCAAGCTAAAAATGTGGTTTCAGTGTATTGCTGCTGTGGCCTGTCTTGTCGCGTTATCAATCGCGGGTCGCGATCCCTTGGCAGAGGGCAGTGAGCCCATCCCCACCTGGCTGAATCTAACAATTATCATTTCGGTTTGGTTGGCCGTTCTTTCCACACTCTATTCCGGTTACCAGTACGTCGTCACCGCGGCCAAGTCCATCGATTTAGGCGCCCGCTAGAGACGGAAAAGAAAGTCAGCGATATGGGTAACTGGTCGGAAACGGATTGGATTACGGCCGCGCTGTTTGCCAGCGTCACCTCGTTAGGTGGATGGTTTTGGCTCAAATTTATTCGAGCTAATTTGCAACCCGGTTCAGCCGGGTTTGGGTGCAGTCGAGCCTGTAACGTCCGCTGGGGCTTGGTCGATGTACTGACGGTAGCATTCATCTGGATTGCCAGCCAAGCCGTTGCCGGCGGCCTTCTCGTGGCAGCCTATGACTTGCCAGCAGGGGCGGCGATCCCGCCCGGCACGTCCGCGAGGATCGCTTTAGTCAGTGGATTAGCTCAACTGGTTTGTGTTGGTTTTGCTTTTGCCTGGTTGATGCGAAGATACGACCACGACGACCAGGATTTTGGCTTGGATAAAACCCAATGGCGCGTGGGAATTATTCAGGGATTCAAAGGTTTTTGTATGTGGGTGCCCTTGGTTTGGCTGTTGCAGAGTTTTTTGGTGAGATTCATCAAATACCAGCACCCCTCCTTTGATCGGGTCAATGAAAGTGGTGAATTCCTGACTTTAACAGACGTCTGGATCACGGCTGTTCTTCTCGCCCCAATCATTGAAGAAATTCTTTTCCGCGGTGTGCTGCAAAGTTGGCTGCAGCGTTTTAGCGCCGCTACCCTGCGAAACCCCACTGGGTTTATCGCCGGTGGCCCTGACGAGATCGATCGCCTGCAACCCACTGCCAGTCCGCCCTCCAAGATTCACTGGCCTGCAATCTTGATCACTGCGGCAGTATTTGGCTTAGCGCATTATTCGCAAGGCCCCGCGCCGTATTCGTTGTTTGTGTTCAGCTTGGGGTTGGGGTACCTCTACCAACGTAGCGGAAGCCTTCTGGCATGTATCATCATGCACATGATTCTAAACGCCATCACGATGACGCTATTCACAATTGAACAATCTGGGATTTTTTAGGAAAGCCAAAAGCATGACTGTCCGTTTTGGAATTATTGGTTGCGGGATGATTTCCAAGTTTCACGCTAAAGCCCTGCAGGATCTCGAACAGGCCGAATTAGTCGGCGCCGCCAGTCGTGCAAAATCCTCCGCGGCTGATTTCGCGGAGACGCATGGAATTCGAGCTTTCCAATCGATTGACGAATTAATTGAGTCCAATGAAATCGATGCGGTGTCTATTTGCTCACCCAGTGGAGCTCACTTGGAAGCTGCGCTGCAGGCCGCCGCAGCGGGCAAACATGTGGTCATTGAAAAACCGCTTGAGATCACACTGGAACGCTGCGACCAAATCATCCAGGCCTGCGCTAGCGCTGGCGTTGTGCTTTCGACCATTTTTCAATCTCGATTTCACGAATCTTGCCAAGTCCTCAAACAAGCGGTTGATGAGGGACGGTTCGGAACCCTGACATTGGCAAATGCCTATGTGAAATGGTTTCGCACCCAAGACTATTATGACAGCGGCGCGTGGCGAGGCACATGGGAACTGGATGGCGGCGGCGCTTTAATGAATCAAGCCATCCACAACGTCGATTTGCTGCAGTGGATGATGGGCCCCTTGCAAGAGATTTCAGCTTTTACCAGCACGCTGAGCCACGAGCGAATCGAAGTGGAAGACACGGCGGTAGCAACCGTACGCTTCGCCAATGGCGCACTGGGCACGATTGAAGCAACCACCTCGGCATGGCCCGGCTCACTGAAACGACTGGAGATTTACGGGTCCACCGGCAGCGCTATCTTGGAAGACGCCAATATCCTGAAATGGGAATTCGAGGATTCCGACGCCGCGGATAAAGAAATCCTTGCGAGATTTGCAGCTCGTAACACGACAGAGGGCGGAGCCTCCGACCCGTCTGCTATTGATTATTCCGGGCACCGGGCGCAATTTGCTGACGTCATCGAAGCCATTCAACAGAAGCGACGTCCCTTAATTGATGGCGAAGAGGCTCGAAAAAGTGTGCAGATTATCCGGGCCATCTATGATTCCGCAAAAAATGGTCGCACGATACGCCTGGATTGACTTAAGCCTCGGGAATTTGCGACTCCATGAGCGGCCCGATGCTTTCATTTTGAAAATCTCTCTTTTACAAATTTGCCGCTGCTGTCAAACTGCTGCAAACCGCAAGCACTCCATCAGGGCTAATAACGTTGGCGACCGATCCTAAACCTGTCAGACCCCAGCATTACGCGGAATATCTTCTGTTGCGTCTGTTGGTCACGTTTTTACAGATCATTCCAATGACTTGGTGCGATGCACTCGCACACAAATTCAGTTGGTTAATCGGCGATGTTTTAAGGTTTCGGGAAAAAACCGTTCGCGAAAACCTCTCCCAGGTATTTCCCGAGATGTCGGATGCTGAACAACACGAGTTAACCCGTGCAATGTGGCATCACCTATTTTTAATGATTTCTGAGATTGCACAGGCGTCGCGAAAGATCCACGACACCAATTGGCGAGATTACGTCAATATTGTGGACAAAAAAATCATGACCGAGTATTTCCTCGGCTGGCGTCCAGTGATGATGATTTCAGGGCATTTGGGGAACTTCGAGACTGCGCTTTATATCACCGGTGTTTTGGGGATTCCCACTTACGCCGTTGCTCGCCCTTTGGATAATCCCCTGATTGATCGCTGGTTACACCGTTTTCGTGAGAGTCGAGGTCAATTCATATTGCCAACCCAGGGCAGTGCCAAGGACTTGCAGCGAGTCCTTGATGCGGGTGCCTTATTTTCGATGTTGGGAGATCAACATGCCGGAAACAAGGGATGCTGGGTTGATTTCATGGGTCGAGAGGCTTCCTGCCACAAGGCAGTGGCCTTGTTCACTTTGACTCAGGAAGTCCCGATGATCGTCAGTTATGCGGTGCGCAACGGAAAACCGCTGCATTTGGAGATTGGCTGCAATGGGATTGCGGACCCAGAAACCCTGCCTGCGGATTTGCGGGACGTGCGTTCATTGACACAGTGGTACAACCAAAAACTAGAAGAATTGGTCCGTAAAACACCGCAACAGTACTGGTGGATGCACCGCCGCTGGAAGCCTAAGCCACAGCGAAAACGCCGCAATCTACCCGCCGCTACCGGCAACAACGCGAAAGCTGCCTGACACGCCAATTGCTCCCGCCGTTTAGCCCCCTTGTTAACGATGAACGATTCTAAAAGACTGGTGCGTTAGAGCTTTGCTTCAGATACGCTTATACTAATAGCTTCCCCAACCATCCGATCGCAAGTCGCGGCATTATTTGAGTGATTACTTACCGTTCGTTTCTCAACACCGACTTACCAGGCATTATTAATGTCTGGAAACAGCAGAGACCCCAACGGGCCATGGCTCAGACCATGTTCACGAATCAGATGGAACGCTGTGTCCTAGCCAAACCTTTTTTTGATCCGGCAGGATTAATCGTAGCTTTCGACGGCGAGACCGCATTGGGCTTTATCCATTGCGGATTTGGACCCACCGAGGACAAATCCGATCTTGATAACGAGCGCGGGATTATTTGTCTATTGCTAACCGTTGATGGGCAACACCAGCAAGAAGTTTGCAATGAGTTGATCACTCGGGGAGAAAAATATCTTACCGATCGCGGTAGCAAGACGATCCTGACCGGCACCGATTTTCCCTACAGTCCTTTTTATCTTGGGCTTTACGGTGGAAGTAATGTTCCCGGAATCTTGCGGGTTAACGAGGCGGTGACGAGTGTTTTTGAAGATCGTGGTTACCAACACAAAATGCGGATTCTCGTCATGCAACGCTCGTTACATGACTTTCGTGCCGTGCTTGATCGCAAGCAGGCGGCGGTCCGCCGCAGTTACCGAATTGAACAGGACCAGGACCCGCTTTCACAAAGCTGGTGGGAGGCATGTACGCTGGGTAACACTAACCGTTCTGTATTCCACCTGATCGATCGCAGCACGAATCGCTCGCAGGGCAATATCTCCTATTGGGACATGGAACCGCTGGCGAGAAACTGGGGCGTGCGTGCTATGGGCCTGTTTGATCTCCGTATCGACGAGGCTGCCCGGCAGGCCGGCCTTGGCACCTTTCTCGTGGGCGAATCGCTACGCCACATGCAACAACAAGCCATCAATCTGGTAGAAGCTCAGGTCGCTGACGATAATCTCGCGGCGCTTAACCTATTCGAAAAAATGGGTTTCGAAGCCAATGACATCGGCTGTGTGCTGGCCAAAGAACTCTAATCCCACGTTTTCCCGACTTCACCGAACAGGAGCTGGCGGGACTTCCAATCCTCGGGCCTATGCGGTTCCGTCGACCCGGCGAATCCCCTTGAGGAAAATCGGCCAGACAAATAAGTTATGCATTGACGCAATTCCGGTCCCCGGTCCTCAGCGAGAAATTGACGTGGATAAAAAAAACGCATCCACCGACAATGAGCAAGTAATGATCAAGGCGCAAGGCCTATCAAAGTATTACGGTTCATTCGCGGCTATTGACGACATCACATTTGACGTTCCCTTACGCCAAGTCTGTGGCTTGCTGGGCCCTAACGGGGCCGGTAAATCCACGACCATGAAATTGTTGACAGGATTCTTGGCACCTACCTCGGGGCAGGTAGAAATCGCTGGCTTTACGATGGAAAAATCTCGCATTGCCGCTAGTGAACAAATTGGATACTTGCCAGAAAATGGACCGCTGTACGAGGAGATGACCCCTAGCAGCACACTCAACTATCTGGGCCGCACGCGGGGACTGAAAAGCACTCAACTTCGCGAACGACGCGAGTTCGCGGCCGAACGTTGCGGCTTGGAGGAGGTTTGGCACAAACCGATCAGTAAACTTTCACGTGGTTTTCGTCAACGCGTGGGAATGGCACAAGCTCTTTTGCACGACCCTTCCGTTTTAATTCTGGACGAACCTACCAGCGGACTTGACCCCAACCAACTGGTGGGGATTCGCCAACTGGTTCGCGAATTGGGTGAATCCAAAACGGTTCTGCTTTCGACTCACGTGTTGCAAGAGGTCGAAGAACTTTGCAGCCGCGTGATTTTAATCAATAAGGGCAAGGCTGTTTTTGATGGACCTGTTTCTGAAATGGGGCGTCGAGATCAAATGGAAACGAAATTCCACGAGCTGACCGGATTCGACGTGTGACAATACAAAAGTTAGAGCGACTTCCTGAGCGAAGTTAACCCTTGGAGTTCATTCAAAATGTATCGGTTCCACGTAGTGTTCGCCATTTTTTGGCGTAACTTCAAAAAGTACTTCACAAGTGTCTTGGGCTACCTTTTCATCTTTGTGTTTGTAACCATTTGCGCGATCCTGACCTTCAATCAGCAATTTTTTGCTGACAATCTGGTGTCGCTTGATCAGCTAAGTTCGTTTTTTCCTGCCTTGCTGTTGTTCTTTATTCCTGCCGTCACCATGTCGGTGTGGGCGGACGAGAAGAAACAAGGCACCGACGCCATCTTGTTTACACTCCCGGCATCGAACCTGGAAATCTTGATGGGCAAATATAAAGCGGTGGTATCGGTTTACACCGTCGCTCTCATATTTTCAGGCACAACTTTGATCGCGCTGTGGCGTTTGGGGAACCCCGACTGGGGTGTCATCGCCGCTACTTACTTGGGGTATTGGTTAGCTGGTTTGGCCCTTGCGGCCATTGGTATGTTTGCCTCCTCTTTAACCAGCAGCACGACGGTGGCTTTTGTGATCGGTGCTATTTTGTGCGCTATCCCAGTATTGATTGGGTATGTTTTTGAGGGCAATCGCGCTGCTGAATTATACGGCGTCGGCGGGCAGCTCCGCGACTTTACGTTAGGTTTGGTCTCTTTGCCGGGTGTGGTCTACTTCATATCCATTGCGGTATTTATGCTCTACCTGAATTATGTCGTGATTAGCCGCCGTCATTGGAGCCGTGGCCGACAAGCCTCTTTAGGCAGCCAATTTGCCATCCGCACAATTGCCCTGGCGGTGGCCTTGCTATCCGTCAATCTGCTGGCCGATCGTTCGTCGCTGGCCTTTAATAATCGCATAGACCTTACCAGCGAATCGCTTTTCACCTTGGACCAAAGCACGCGGCAGGCACTCAGTGACGCTGAAACCCTCGATCGACCGGTTACCATTCAGGCGTTTCTTAGTCCAGAAATGCCGCGGCAATACGTAAATACGCGAAAGAACTTAATCGGTATCTTACGTCAATACGATCGGTTGGGCGGTCCCAACGTTGACGTGCGATTCGTCAACGTCGAGCCCAACAGTAAAGAAGTTGAAGAAGCGTTGTCGCTGGGGCTT
>JAAEPL010000169.1 GCA_024232675.1 Planctomycetaceae bacterium | reverse complement strand
GAGGCTTTAGAGATCTAAGTTAAGTAAACAAAAGCTGTAAACAAAAAGGTGCCAGGAACTTTTTTGAATTCGTTGGGTTGAATGAGTCAATGAACTGATCAAGAAAAAGAGAAAGACGCCTTGCGAGTTGGCATCCAATGCCGCAAGCATTACGGCGATGAACAATGGGGACGCCAAACCGCAAAGAAGCAGGAATCCGCGGTGACATAACGCCAACAGGCGGACCAAAGAATATTCCCCTAAATCGCCAATTAGGCTCCTGACCCCTTTTCCAGACTCAGACCTTGCGGCAATTTTTTAGCATGCGAAATAATCGAATTAGGGCATGTATCCAAAGTGCAGCAAACTGTTATTATGTCGCGATCAAATTGTCCAATCGGTGATGTTGCAGACTTGCCATCTGATTTCCGGTTCGACCGCACCTAAACAATTTATCGGGCAAAGCTCCAGTTTGCCTTCTAAAAGGAACATAGAAATGAAGTTGCTACAATCTCTGGCTCTAGCAAGCATTGGGATCGCTTTGGTGTTGTCAGAGCCGACCTTGGCTCAGGAAACCGTTACGGTTGATAACTTTGTCAGGGCCGAAACAGATATGACCCTGAAACGGTATGTGGATCAAGGCGCTCTCGGGAAATTCCTCCACCTGCGACAGCCAACGCCGATTGACAAACAAGATGTGATCAGGATGAACCGGGATACTCTGTATTCTTTCGGTGTGTTTGATTTGGATGCGTCACCGGTGACCATCGTAAAACCCGACTCAAAAGGGCGTTTTCAGTCCATGCTGATCATCAATCAGGATCATTCGATGCAACCGGCTGAGCATGGGGCTGGATCATTTACGTTGACAAAAGAAAAGATTGGAACGAGGTATGTCATTGTAGGTTTCAGGACGTTTATGAATGCAACCGAGCCGCAAGATATCAAGGCGGCCAACGAGCTTCAGGACGAGATCGTAATTGAGCAAGCGAAAGTCGGAAACTTTGAAATACCTGACTGGGATGAGGTGTCGTTAGGGAAGGTTCGCGAAGCAATCAACGTCTTGGCATCAACAAAGGCTGATGCGTCTGGGATGTTTGGGGATAAATCCAAACTGAATCCTATCAATCACCTTCTTGGCACGGCTTACGGTTGGGGAGGTAACCCTGAGGAGGCCGCTATCTACATAAATGTCGTGCCCAAAGATAACGACGGAAAAACGCCGTACACACTTACGATTGACGAGAAGGTGCCCGTTGACGGTTTTGTGTCCATTACCGTTTACAACTCCAAGGGGTTTCTAGAGAAAAACAGCTTGGACGCGTACTCAATTAATAATGTTACTGCGGAAAAAGATCCTGATGGATCGGTGACAATCCATTTCGGAGGCGACCCAAGCAACTCGAATTACTTACCTATCACCCCAGATTGGAATTATATTGTTCGGATGTATCAACCGAGCAAGGAACTACTCGATGGGTCTTGGGAATTTCCCGAAGCGAAAGCCGTCAAGTAATGATAATCGCTCATGACGACTACGTCTTCGACCTCATGGAACCGAGTGTTAAAGACGTAGTCCATCGAGCCCGTTCGGTTCCGGTTGACTCTTGCCCTTCTGTCACTTCATCACCCGGTGCATCGGCGGATCTAAAGCCATTAGCGACCTTGTTGTAGCAAGCCCGATCATTGCCTAAAAAAGTCTTGGCGGCTGGTGTAGAACCGGTCTCCGGATCCTTGCCCAGCATGTTGGTCTGCCACAGGTACGCAATCCAGCCGTTAGTTTTGATCTGGGTTGTCAGCAACGCCGGTCGCTATCCAGCAGCCAGATTGAAGTTTGCGAAGCGTTATTATAAATCTGCTATTGGATGAGAGTTGGAATAAAGTGAAGTTCCAAAAGCATCAACCCTGGTGAACTAGAGCCCCTGCATTTGCCGGGGCATTTGCTGCTTCATTGGGATTTCGAAAATTGGCTGCGAGTGATTCACCCTCGACGTGAAGAGACGAAAAGAGACAGCCCGGCCGTTCGGCCGGGCTGTCGTCATTTGATGAGCTTGACGCGATCGATCATTTCTTGGTCGGCGTGTCAACACGCTTGCGCACCGCGGTGATCTCGCCCCAACTGAAGGGGTGATCCTTTCCATTGAGCATCGTGTCGGGGAAGGACGTGGTCACCGAATCGGGCGTGATCACCTGATGCATCGTGACGGTGAGTGTCATGCCTCCAATGATGACGCCATTGAATTTTGTCACCATGGTGATCGTGTCTCCCTCGACGGTGGTCGATTCGACCTGCCCACTCATGACGCCACCACGCTGGCCGAAGAAGATGGTCGCGATCCGGTTGATCGACTTGTCCCAATAATGGACGGCCATCCAGCCGTCGTTCGTCATGCCCTCAGCCGTGCGCGTCGTGCCTCGTGAAAGGACAACCGTGCCATTCGTGTCCCAAGTTCGTTCCTCGCGGGAGATCGTACCGTCGGGCATGGTCATCTCCCAGGTTCCGATCAGGCCGGCCATCCCCTGGTGATTCTTCAGTGGTGTCCACCTGCTGCGGGTGCTGACCCAGGGCTCGCTCTTTCCACCGACTTTGGCGACCGACCCCTTCCATTTGTTGAAGTCGACCACGGTGTCGGTCTGGCGGTAGGTGTTCACCTTGCCCTGGCTGGTTTCGGTGTATTCCCAGACGATGACCCCCTCGCCCATCCCGACCAGGGTCGAGGTTCCGCTGTAGGGCTTGCCCATGTCGAAACCGGAGTTGCTGGAGATCGGTGCATTCTTTGTGGCATCCCAGCAAATGAAGCTGGAGCCGACCGAGATTACGCGACCGTCATCGGTGGCCATCCGGTAGTTGCTGAGGATGCGCGTGCCATCCGGTGAGAGCATCTTCGTGGTGATCGTGCTGTAGGGGATTCCGGCCGGAATGCCGACCCACATCGCCTCGGTGACACCGGACTCCGACCAAGTTCCGAAATCACCATGGTCAAAATGCCAGTTGATCAGTTCAGTCATGGATTTCGGCAGGACCATTTCGGTCTTCGCCGTGTCCTGTGCATGGAGGGGCAGCGTGGCAACTGCCACGGCAACGAGGCCCAAGAGTACGTTCTTCAAGTGAATGTTCATTCATGTCTCCTACTATATTCTTGATTACGCGGGTGTTTCCCCGGCACACCGTATCAGCATTCCAGCTGGAATGAAATCATACTGATAGGGGTTTTGATCTTCACAAGCCGGACATGATGGAT
>JAAEPL010000168.1 GCA_024232675.1 Planctomycetaceae bacterium | reverse complement strand
CTCCCAAAGCTTCCCGACAACTGGAATGCCAACGGAAACCGAACAGAAGTACAACGGGGCATTATTACTGAGCAAACAAACCAGCACACCGGCAAATATCGAAACCCACCCCGGTGTCTACTTCCCCTACGCCAGCCAAACTATTACGGAAAACTACGACCCGAATGGCAGCGGTCTGGTAAGCACCGAAACCGCCGATGCCAGTTATGATATCTATGGCAACCCTTTGTCAACCACGACCAAAATCGTAGGCCCAGGCCTATCAGGCGCTAGTGAAACCTTTACCACGGTTACGAAAAACACTTACCCCGATACTTTCGCTGCCCTCTGGCCGCCAACACGATTGACACGCTCGGAAGTCACCAGATATTCACCACTAACTTCAATAAGTGAGACCCGCACTTCGGCATTTGCATACAATTCAACCACGGGCCAAATGATCCAGGAAGTGATCGAGCCGGATTTGCCTGGATTCAGATTACAAACCGACCATGGTTACGACGTATTTGGTAATCGCATTAGCAGCACAGTAAGTGGTGGCACGGGCAGCACCGCTATTGCTCCGCGTACAACTTCAACGGTTTATGACGCGAATGGGCAGTTCCCAGTATCAACTAAAAATGCATTAAACCACCAAGAAACCCGTACCTGGGATGCAAGGTTTGGGGTGCCAACGTCGTTAACCGGCCCCAATGGTATTACCACAAGT
>JAAEPL010000167.1 GCA_024232675.1 Planctomycetaceae bacterium | reverse complement strand
GTATCTAGGAAGTGTGGACCGCGCGGACAAACTGAGAATGTTTTCCGAGATGGATGTGTTGTGTGTGCCCACAGATTATCACGAACCCAAAGGGTTATACGCGTTGGAGGCGATGGCCTGCGGAATCCCCGTGGTGCAACCCACGCACGGCGTGTTCCCTGAGTTGCTGGATGATCTGGGGGGCGGTTTGCTGTATCAACCCGATAATCCGCAAGATTTAGTGCAGCAACTTCGAAAGCTGGTTTTGGATCAAGAATTGCGGGTTGCCTTGGGGACAACCGGCCGCAACAGCGTGCTGAGTCGACGTAATGGCAAAGCGATGGCTGAGTCGACGATCGCCGTGGTCAAGCAGGTGTTGAGCGATAGACAGAGCTAAAAACGATTCACCGCCTATAATGGAAGTGCAAGCTTGCACCATTGCGATAGGGGCGATGGTAATGATGATGGCGAGGACGCGGTGGTGCGGCCCAAATGACCTGGGGTACGAAAACGGGCTCTGCGACCACCGGGTAGTGCTGAACTCTTGAGGGTGGGCGTTGCACCATTTGGCTGGAGAGGGGAGCCCGTTGCATGGCGTCGATAACCCGGTTATCCACCCCTTGTTTGTGCAAGGCAATGATCTCGTTAACCCCGATCCGCTGTTGGACTCCATTGATTTGAATTTGGTTAATGATGACTTCGCTGCCCACGCCATTAGCCGTCAGAGCGATTGCGTCGCTCATGGAAAGGCCGTTCCGGTAAGCAACTGCCTGTTGTTGCTGGAAATAATATTCTTGTTGGATTTGACGATCGCGATCACTTCCAAGCAGACTGCCGGTAAGCGCGCCAATCGCTCCTCCTATTAACGCGCCCTCGGCGGTCTCGTTGTTTTGATTGCCGACAATACCTCCAATGATCGCTCCAGCTGCGCCACCAGAAATTGCCCCGCGTTGCGTATTGGTCTGAGCTTGGGCAGTGGTTACCGCCAGTGCGAAGAAAATCGCTGAGCAGGAAACTGTTTTGAAAAGCACGCTATACCTCATCGAACAATCGGGGAACGGTCACGTCAGTGGGTGCTAAATAACAGAATATGTTTACCGCTTCATCGGCAATGATTACAAATGAGTCGGCGCCACTGGCGGTGGCTGCTGGCAGCTAGGTTGCGTTTGATGGCAAATCGAAAATGTAACCGTTATTGTGCAGCTGACGGGGGGGCGCCAGTCTCCTCACCGCTTTCAGAAATAGCTGGCATAGGTGGAAAGAGGGGGTCTTGTGGCGGCTCACCCAGTAAACCACTCACCCAACGTGCTGCCAGTCCCAATGCGACGCCCATCGCAATTAACGAAAGTCGGGATTTTAAAGAACGGAATCTAGGGCGTGGTGATCGCATGACGAAACGTTGAAAATAAAAGGTGAGTTGAGCGAGTTCCGTGGGCCTCCATGGCGACCACGCATTTCCGTGCTGTTCCACTTGGATCCAACGCGAGCGAAGCGAAACTTGCTCGAAATTATGGCAGCTAACCAAAAAAAAACGACCGGGCAGCTTGGCCACGGTCGCGTAATTTTAATTTTTTGTGGCTGAATTACAGCTCTGTTTTGTCAACGACATTACCATCTTTGCGATTCAGCAAATTTCTTAGCACCTGGTCATCAATGAAATCATCAACATACGTTGCCGATCCGTCGGCAAATGCGACGTTTAGGCCGCGAGGGTGAGCGGACGAGAAGCCCAAACTGAAAGCGTTTAGGCCGTCCCCATCTAAATCGGTGGCTGCATTTGGGCGATAGTCTTCAGGTGACAATGAACCGCTGTAATCGGTGTTAAGAATGTCGTCCGGATTGAAAGGACCCATGGCAAGTTGTGAGCTGCCGTCTGTACCTGCTCGGATTGCACCGGGGCCAGATGGTGTCACGAATTGTTGATTGACAGAGGGGACGCCAATTCTGATCAAGAGATTGGGTGTCGCAGATCTCGGTACTGGGTTTAACGGGTCAGACGCATTGAAATCCATACCGCCGCGTTCTCCAAAAATGATGGTATTAGATCGTCCATCAACAATGTCACGATCCCGAATTTTACTGTTGCAGCAAAAAAGCCCGAAGCCGTCACTCAGCTCACTGCTGCCACGGGCAGCAGTGCTGAGGTCGTAGTCTAAAACTGTGGGGTTCAAGATCATGACTCCAGCGTTTCCTGCGTAGTTCATTTTGGCATAGCCAGGGCAATCAGCAGGGTCCCAATTAGGATTGATGTCGGGCATCGAATCCGACGGACATGTGAAAATGTTGAGTACGGTACTGGCATCATTGGCGATGTCATTTATCGTGCCGCCCGATGGAATAGTGGCGTTCCAATAACTACGCAGGTCGTAACGTTTGTAGAGATTGGTCGCTTCCACGTACGGTAATATTTGCGAGGCCCAGCCATAGCGATAATCGAGGTCAGGTTCGCTGGTCCCAGTGGCGAATAATTCAATCCAACCGGAGGGTAATCTTCTGGTAGCGGACTCTGCATTTTGAATGGCTAATCCAATTTGCCGAATGTTATTTAAACACTCCGTCCGTCTCGCTGCTTCGCGAACTTGTTGTACCGCGGGTAAAAGCAGGCTGATGAGAATACCAATGATGGCTATAACCACCAGGAGTTCGATAAGCGTGAAGGCTTTTCTTGATTTGATGGTTGGCATGAATTCAATCTCCGGGGGGCTGGATTGGTCGATTTCGATGGGAATATCGAGTTGATCGAAAGAGACAAGTAGGATTAGAGGGACGCGTGAAAAGAGGTCTTTGCGCGAACTTTTCTTCACCAATCCCTATGCGTCTGTCAGGAACGATAGCTCACTGGTGGGAAAAGTTGCTGGATTTCCCATCGTAAATCGTAGAAATGCCAACTACCTAAGTCAAAGAACCGCAGGGGTTTGGAGCAGCCGAGAGTTGTTTTTTGGGGATTCCCGCGAATAATTTTGCGGTGGTGTGCCACAAAAGACCTAGGGCACGTTTGTACGCACTAATAGAGAAGGAATCGCTATGAATCCGGTGCAATCCCCGCAAGCGATGCACCTCACCAACCGTTAAGGCTTTGCTCGCAAGACTCAAAAAGCTGCGGAAATTAGGCAGCTAGACGCTTTTTTTCCGATTGGGTTGCCGAATACAGGACTGTTTCAATTTGGCGGGTCAAAACCTCAGGAGTGAAACGCTCTTGGATGGTCTGCAGACCTCCTTGGATAATCTGTGTTCTCAATGTTGGGTCGGTGAGTAGCCTTGTTATTGCACCGCCCAATAACGGTGCGTTTCTTGGAGGAACTAAGAGACCATTTTGCCGATGCGTAATGAGTTCCTTAAGGCCTCCGGTTTCCGACGCAACCACTGGAGTCCCGACTGCCATACTCTCCAAGGCTACCATGCCAAAAGCTTCTACTAATGAAGGCATGACTACTAAATCGGCTGCCCCTAATACATCCTGCATGTTGTTTCGGCGACCAAGCCATTTGACTCTTTTGTAAAGTTGGTGATCGACCAAGTGTTGCCGTAGTCGATTGGTGTAGGATTCACCTCTGCGAAAACGACCGACTAAAATGACGCGTAGTTCGGGGAATGCCTTGAGCAAATCAGGCAGACATTTGAATAGCCAGTGATGACCTTTATGGGGCACCACATCTCCGGCAATCGCGAGCACGGAGGCGTCCATGGGAAACCGCCAGTCACGACGCATAGCGCGATACATCGGACACGCTGGCTCTCGGAATTTTTGCGTATCGATGAATGGATGGATGGTTACTAATTGTTGACTCGGTACTAAATTGAATTTTTTGTGAAAGCGGTAGGTGGAAGCGGAATTCGCAATCACCGTGTCATTGAATCGCCACCAAGGTTGGACGTGCCGGCAGTGGGCAGTTGCCACCACAGGAATACCAGTCATCTTTTTCATGATAATGCCAAACATGTGCGCGCTGCTCATGTGTGAATGCATCACATCAAATTGCTCCCGCTTCATCCATTCAGCGAACTCAGTCAAGTCGCTAAGTGGCCAGCGATTCATTTGGCACGTCACGACACGGACCGGCAATTCAGAAAATTGGCTCCACAGCCAGGATTGCTGGCGGCAGGCAATGGTCACTTGGTGGCCGCGGCGAGCCAGTTGCTGAGAAAGCAGTTTGCAATGGACAAGTGCTCCATTGACATCGAGTCCGGAAGTCAGCTGCAAAATTTTTAAGGGTTTGGAAGGTACTTCCATTTCGATCCGGCGTCTGTGAAAAGCCATACCACCGAACTTGCTCCAAGCCGAGGTTTTTAAGTTTGCCTCATTCCGCTCGCTGATTTGGCGTTAGAGTCCACAGGGAGAGGCTACCGATTTGATCGGGAAAGGGTCAAGTTCGAACCACCGTTGAGAGTGCTAGCACCGCCTCCCTGCGTTTGGAAAATTGCGTAGTGCCGTAGGCTGATTGGCCCGATTTTGATACTCCAACTTTCCAAGTAAAAGATTCAATGGGAAGGGCGAGTTAGTATGGGCAAATTGGCAGGATTGACGTGTTGTTTGGTCGCTGTTTTGATCACGCAAAGTGGTTGGTCTCAAGATAGCCCACTTAGTAACTCCAGCGATGCGGCTGTCGTGAATTTGATGCAGGCGGCTCAATCCTTCGAGGCTCAGAATCAATTTCAAAAAGCCGCTCAGGCTTGGGGTGATGTGTCCAAGCTATTAATTGCGGAGCACGGATCGGAATCATGGCAGGTAGCCAATGCTACCTTGGCGAAACGAGTCTCCGAGCAGCAGGCTCATTTTTCACCCGCCCAGTTGGCTGAAGTAAGGCAAGTCAAAGCGTTGCAAGAGCAAGCGGTAACCGATGCCACCAAGGGCGATCTGGTGGCTGCTCTGGAAAAATTGAATTCGGCTTCGTCAGTCCTGTTGAGACTGTTTGGAGATCAATCACATTTAGTAGCTCAGACCAAAACAAGAATTGCTGGAGTGCTGGTATTGCAGGGGCAGCTTGAGGCGGCTTGGAATACCTATCGGGAGTCGCTTGTTATCGCTCGCCGGACGTTTGGTCCTCAACATCCAGACACAGAAATTATTTATTACAAATTGGGTTTGTTGTTGCATCGCGCTGGCCAACACGAACGGGCCATGGACCATCTATCGCAAGCCGTGACCATCAGCAAAGCCGTTTATGGCGAAGACGATCCAAATTATGCTGACCGCTTGACTGCCGCGGGCGTCGTATTTCAATCGATGGGGCAATACCAACGCGCTTTGGAGTTCATGCTGACTGCAGAAAAGATTCAGGAAACGAAACTCGGTGCAAATAGTGACCGCCGCGGCTTGACTCTGAAAGACATTGGTGTCACTTACCTTTCGATGCGTGAAGCCAGGGAATCGCAGAAATTTCTCAAGCAAGCAGCAGATATCTTTGAATCGCAACGCGGTGAGATAGATCCTTTTACATTAAAGACGAAATCGCAATTGGCTGCTGCGATGGCTATGGCAGGGAAATTGGCTGAATCGGAAGCCCTGCTGGAGCTCGTGCTGAATGGCAATCGGCAGACGCATGGACCGCAGGATGTGATAACAGCGAAGTCGGAGTTTCAGCTAGGAATATTAAAAGGTAAACGCGGTGATTACGAAACGGCAGAGCCTCTGTTGAAGCAAGCCTTGAAGACACAAACGTTAGTGTTAGGCAAAGCTCATCGCTCAACGCAAAGAACGGCCTTTGCTTACGCGCAACTTCTAGACAAGACGCAACGAAGTAACTTGGCTAACCAATTGCGGCAGGATTACACGGGAACCCGCACAGCTCGGGCGCCCTCTCTGCCGAAGCAGTGATTCGCTTTCCGTTGACTCATCCCGTCTCCAGAGTCGCGATTTTCTTACGTGAGGCCACTTAATTTGCGCTGCTTCGCGGTGCTGCCCATTGTCTATGTTTTGATGTTCGCTGGTACGGTGATTGTAATCCCCCGGCTCAGGATTTATCGTGTGGGTTCAATGCTTCACCCTGCATAGGCGACTGATATGTTTAAAAGATGGCAATCCATCGCGTTGTGGAAACGCGTGCTCGTGGGACTTTTTCTGGGTCTGGCGATAGGGCTTTTGTTGCGTTATTCGTTGGGGTCAACCCAAGGCGAATCGAGCATACCTGTGGTGGTTGAGCCAGGCGCCACGACCGCCGTGACGCTTGAGGAATTGAATGCGCCGGGGGACAAGCGGATTATTGACGCGGCTTCCATCCAGGCGAAGCATGGGACCATCACGGAAAACGACGGAGTTTTTCAATACCAGCCCGATCCCGATTGGAATGGCACGGATACGGTTGAATATCGCTTCGCGGATCCTCATGGGCAGGCAAAATCCTTTGTCAACACTTGGGTGAAACCCTTTGGTGATGCGTTTGTTCGTCTGATCAAAATGCTCATCATCCCCTTGATCGCGACCACCTTGGTCGCCGGTGTGACTGCCATGGGGGACCCCAAGAGATTAGGGTCTCTTGGAGCGCGTACAATTGGGCTCTATCTATTGACGACGCTTTTTGCGGTTAGCCTGGGCTTAGGTATCGGCACGATCGTGCAACCCGGAGTGGGGGTGAATTACGAAGTCGCTGGAGCAGATGCACTCAACAGCGTGGAAGGAAAGCTTGCCAAGGCTGAGGATTCTGGTGGGTTCGTAGATCGGCTCCTGAACATCATTCCTGAAAATCCTGCAGCCGGTATATCGGATGGCAACGTTCTTCAGACGATCTTTTTTGCCATTCTGATCGGAGTTGGAATCTTGCTCGCGGGAGCCGCCGGAGATCCGTTAAAGCGATTTTTTGAATCGGCTTCCGAGGTTGTCATGAAAATCACCATCTTGGTGATGGAGTTAGCTCCTTACGGCGTGTTTGCCCTGATGACGTGGGTGATGGCAACTCAAGGTATCGAAGTGTTGCAGAACATGGGCAAGCTGGCTTTTTCACTTTATCTGGCATGCTTCCTGCAAATCGTGCTGGTTTAC
This sequence comes from Planctomycetaceae bacterium, assembly GCA_024232675.1. GTDB lineage: Bacteria > Planctomycetota > Planctomycetia > Pirellulales > Pirellulaceae > CAJQPP01. Next base: position 12,134 of record JAAEPL010000167.1, on the reverse strand, counting down.
GGTTTCTTGATCGTACGTTTGCTTCTCGGGTTACCGCTGAAACAGTTTTTTCGCGGTGTCGCGGATGCTCAAGGCGTCGCTTATTCCACGGCATCGTCCAATGCCACCTTACCTGTCACTATCTCATGTGCCGAAAAAAACCTTGGGGTGGATAAATCCGTGGCGGGTTCGGTGCTGCCTTTGGGAGCCACCATCAATATGGATGGGACAGCCATTTATCTGGGTATCGTGGCGCTTTTTGCAGCACAAGCGGGTGGCCTCGCGCTGACGGGAGGGCAGTACATCAGTGTGGCGTTGACGGCAACGCTGGTTTCCATCGGCGCAGCGGGGATTCCTTCAGCCGGATTGTTGTTGGCGGCCACGGTATTAAGCGTGATCGGAATCGGTCCAGAGCAGGCGTTGCTGGTGATCGCGTTTATTTTTCCGTTTGATCGGCTGTTGGATATGATGCGCACGCTGACCAATATCACCGGCGATGTGGCGGTCGCTTGTACCGTCGCCAAATGGGAAGGCTCGTTGGATGAGGCCGTTTTTCGAGAAGAGGCCGAGATCTAGGGTTGGAACTGGTTACGGCAATCACTAAGCGAGCTTGCCGAAATGGCGCGCCGATCACGTTTACTTGTCAAAGTCTCGGGAATTGAAGTTCTCATCAAATTCGGTGATGGTGACTACACGATCGTCGTTGGAGTCCAGCTTCTTAAATTTCTGGGCCAGCTCGTTCGTCCACTTCTTGCCGCGACGAATTTCTCCCATAGTGATTTGCCCGTCGGCATTCTTGTCCCATTCAAGAAAGTCCCGACTGGCACCTTGCCGCTTCAGGTAAGTCTCACGGTCGGCACGCTTTTCAAAATCCAGTGTGATTTTTTCAAATCCCTTGATGTCGTAGGTGATGGACTTTTCAGTTGAACTGTTGCTTCGTGAGCGCGAGGGCCTGGAACGCGTCTCCCGGCTTTCCTCGCGTGTGTCGCTTTCTTCTTTTTCCGAAGTACGACTGCTACGTCTCCGTGTGGGGCGTTTGCTCGCTGTGCTCTTGGACGCAGCAGCGGGCTTGGCACGCCCTTCGATTGAGTTGAGAAGCTCGCCGCGGTCGACCATGCCGTCACCGTTTTCATCGACCAGCGGGGTAGAACCGCTGACCTTTTTTCTTTCGTCTTTACTGAGTTTGCCGTCGCCGTCTTCGTCGTATTTCCTGAGCATCCCATCGACAAAGGAGGAGTATCGGCCAGTCATCGAGCGGGTCGATTTTTTGGGGCTGCTACTGCTCTTGCTTGAACTGGAACTCTTTGAGCTGCTGGAGGATCTACCGCGAAAATCCCGTGAGCCTTCCCGTGAACGGCTTTCATTTTGATCTCGAGACGAAGAGCCGCGATCGCGAGACGATGAACCACGATCTCGATAGGAGGAACCGCGATCGCGTTCACTACTGCGTCGGTCGCTGCTACCACGTCGGCGGTCGCCTCGATCACTGCCTTCCCGGTCGGAACGCTTTTTCATCCCGGCGGCTAATTCTTTGGCGCTGATACTGCCGTTCTTGTCCGCATCGACGGTGTCTCCCAACCAGCGCCTCACCCGCTCTGATTCTTTCGTGCTGAGGACTCCATCTTTATCCTTGTCATCACGTCGAATGTAGGCCTGCACCGATTCAACGGTAGATTTGTCATAATCATCCTCCCAGCTTTTTCCGTCCTCCTCAGGCTCTGCGGGAGAGAAGTCGGGTGGGGGTAGCAATTCTTGGCTCTCCCCAAATTTGGGAACCTTGCGATTGGCGTCGATATTTCGGTATCGCTCTTCTTCTGATTCTTTGGCAGCTTTATCGTCGAGAGCTTTTTGGACCTTGGCGATTGCCACTGGCCGCGACGTATCCACTCCCAGTTTTGTGACGTAGTCCTTGAGACGTCCACCCAGTTCTTGCTGATCGAGTACGCCATCTTCGTTACGGTCGGCGCGTTTGACGTATCGCATCGCGTCAAAATTGCGGCTCCGATCACTCCGTTCGCTCCGCTCTCTCTCTTGACCCTGAAGGCCTTCTTGAGGAAGTAGCAGGCTGAGTGTGCCCAATACGAGGAGAGCAGCAAAGAATTTTTGGTTGCTAGTCATGATCAAGATGGATGGGGTTACTAAATGCGTGCCTGTTCCCCGAAACGATTTACGGGGGCTTTTCGAACGGGTGATACGGATCCCGCTGTACATTAAACCGTCTATTACATCACGAGTTGCGTCAAATTTTCAGCTTGTGGGCAGTTTATTAGTTCCGAAGCAGGCAAAAATTCGTTTTTGAACGGTATATCCCGCAAAGTTCCAACCGATATTGTAAATAACGGGTGCTATGTCCCATCCCTCCGCTCCATCTTTCAGGCGAAAACAACGGCTCATTACCACGGCTTTCTCCACGCGACCACGTCTTTTGACCCCTGCGGATCTTCAGGCGATAATGGGGGATCTGGTGGATGTGGGGCTCTCAAGCCGTGGGAAAGTAGCTTGTGGAGCAACCCACTAAACGGAATCAATATGGCCAACGCAACTTCCTTCCAACCCAGCCAATCGACGTTTCCTATGTCAGAATCATCCGCTCAGGACGCCTCTACCCTTTCGGTTTCGGAGAACCTGCATTTAGCAATGCAAGCCATTAAAGGCGAAGAGTTCTCCAAGGCACTGCTGTCATTAAACCGGGCAATCATCGATGCCGACCCCTTCCAGTTGGCTGAGTGCTACGCGTTACGTGGTTTCGTCCGGCTGAGAATGGAGCAATTCGAGCAGGCTGAGGAAGATTGCAGTCAATCAATTCGTCGTCGTGGTGACGATCCGGAAACGCTGACTTGGCGTGCCGCTGCACGTGCCGAGCGAGAGGATTGGCGAGGTGCGTTTTCGGATTTGGATCGAGCGCGCTATGCTGACCCCGGTCAATCGGGAATCTATGCGAAAACCATGAAGAGTTATTTACCGGCGGCATTGACGACATTTGAAAATCGTTTGCAGCTTGGCCGACGCATGGCGCAGGCGTACTACGATCGTGGAAGTGTCTATTTATTCTCCCGCGAGATCGCCGAAGCACGAGCGGATTTCAAATCAACGATAGAACATGATGCGGAATTTGGGCCCGCCTATGTGGGCCTAGCCAAAGTGGCACTGCGGGAAAGTGATTATCTAGAATCGATTCGGCTGGCCGGGCACGCTTTGCAGTTGTCGGAAAAAGTGGTCAACGAGGCCCTGGCAGTTCGAGCGGAAGCTTATGCCAACAACGGGCAACTCGCTCTGGCGGTGGACGACGTCGTGAGGTTGCGAGAAAAAGTCGGCGACCGGGTAGATGGTTTGATCGAATGTGGACGTTTGCGGCATCGCCTCGGGGATTTGGCGGGGGCTATTGAAGACCTTAATCTCGCTCATCAAATGAATCCGGAGCTTCCTGTCGTGTTGGCTTTGCGGGGCGCTGTTTTCGCTGAGATGCGCAACTATCAAATGGCTCTTCGAGACTTTTCACGCTATTTGAGTCGTGTGCCGGGCGATGAAAAGAGTTGGTTGCAGTTGGGTGAGTTACATCTCAGGCTGGGGGATCCCGAAGAGGCCCGAATTGCTTTCGATCGAGCTTTGGAGCTCGATGAATTATGTGTGCCTGCGTATATCGGGCGGTGTAAAGTCATGATGGCTCTGTCTAATCACGCGCAAGGGTTAATTGAGAGTGAGCGTGCCATTCGTTTGGACGCTCGAAGCGCTGACACCTTTATGTTGCGTGGCAAGATTTTTCACAAACAAGGCCGCCATGCTCAAGCGAATGCGGAGTTCGATAAAGCCTTGCAAATGTGTGAGACCGATCCAACCCGTGGTGAATTGCATTATTTGCGTGGGGTCAGTCGCTTCGAAGCTGGTAATCCGGTCCAAGCCATTGACGATTTCAAGGCGGCCGGCAAGTTAAGGCCGACCCATGCCGGTACGCATATTTGGCGAGCGGCCACCAGTGCCCAGTTGGAGGATTGGCCGGATGTGATTGAGAATCTGCATGTGGCGTTGCGTCTAAGGCCATCGGCGGCCAAGCAGTACCGGAAATTGGGAACGCCGGTGGCGGAACGCGCTATCAAGCATTTTGATCGCATGATTCGCGAAGGTAAGCCGACCCCTGAACTGTTGCGTAACCGCGGTCGTGCTTATCAGTTCCTTGGGAAAACCGAACTTGCCATCAATGATTTTAACGTGACCCTTAACTCGGGAAGTGAGGATTACGAGACGATGATTGAATGCGCTCGCTTAATCGCCAGCGAGGGCCAGTTAGACGATGCTGTTCGTGACCTGTCCAAAGTCATCAAAAAGACGCCCGGCAACGCTGCTGCTTATTTCGCTCGAGCGGAAGCCTTGATGGCAGGGCAACGGAACGAAGCGGCTTTAAGAGATATACGGCGAGCCATTGAATTGGATCCGTCGCGTTCACGGTATCACGTGCTGTTGGGCGATTTGAAATTGTTGGAGCAAAACGCGGAAGCTGCCACCGATCATTATTCCCAAGCAGTGGTACTGGACCCTGCTGATCACCTAGCCTTCCGGAAACGCGGAAGTTGTTATCAAAAACTTCAGCAATATCTTTACGCGATCGCCGATCTGACGCGGAGCGATGAGCTGTTGGGTAACTTACCTGAGACGTATGTTCTGCGTGGCAATGCTTATTTGAAAAGTGGCCAGTTGGAAGAGGCCAGCGCCGATTTCGAAAAGGCATTGAAAATTGATGCTCAACAGGTCAAGGCCTATGTAGGGCGGGCGAATTATCTCTCTCAGGTAGAACGATATGAGGAGGGGCTCATGTTGTTGACAAAAGTCATGCAGCGATTTGAAGACGATGACCGTGAGATCGCTGAGCTGTTGATGATGCGGGGGAAGATTTTCTATCAGATGGGTCGCTTTCCGCCAGCTTTAACCGATTTCACCAATGTCATTGAGCTGTGCCGAAAAGATAAATTCAGCGTGGCGGCAGCCCGCTGTGCTCGGGGAGTCGTATTGGTTCAGCATGGCGATTTGATCCGGGCGAAAAAACAGTTCGATCGTGTGTTGCGTAGATTTCCGGAGCACCCGGTTGCGACCCAAGCTGCTCAATGGTTAACCGATGGTCAGGGGGACCGGCCAGAAATCTTGCTTCCACCGGATCGTATGATTCGTCCGACGCGGCCCCTGGTGATTGCCGAACCGCGGGAGATTGGAGCCACGGACGCAAAGTGGGATGCCGCTTCGCCGTTCGATTTGTGGATCGTGAGAACTAAAAACCGTCGCGAGTACGGGCCGGTCACGAAGATGATGCTCGATGACTGGGTGCGACAAGGTCGCATCGCAGAACGCACACGGTTATTGCGCTGTGGTTGGCCAAAATGGCGGAAAGCTTATCGAGTCTACGAAGAGTTGTTGACGGAAGCGACCAAAGAAAAACTGCGGAAGCGGGCCGCCCGAAAAAAATCCGAGCAGTAACCTTCGATTCGACCAAACCGAGGCGATGCCGGTCGGAGAGGCCTTTGCATTCGCCCAAGTCGGTTTAATCCCGCAGGTGCTCGGCAACTGCTTGGGTGGAAATCGGGTCGATGACGCCCCGCTCAGTAATGATGGCGGTAATCAATTTAGCCGGCGTTACGTCAAACGCGGGATTGTAAACATCGACGCCTTCCGGCGCAGTGCGTTTGCCAAAGCCTTCGGTGATTTCTTCCGAGAGGCGTTTTTCAATGGGGATCTCATCGCCCGAACTAATGCTCAGGTCAAATGTTGAACTGGGCGCTGCAATGTAAAAAGGGACTTGATGATAGTTGGCGAGAATTGCCAATGAGTAGGTGCCAATTTTGTTGGCGGCATCTCCGTTCGCGGCAATGCGATCAGCGCCTGTGACGACGGCTTGGACGCGATTTTCCCGCATGACTTGGGCGGCCATGGAATCGCATATGAGCGTGGCTGGAATGTTTCGTTGCATCAATTCCCAAGCTGTGAGTCGGGCGCCTTGCAAAAGAGGACGTGTTTCATCCACATACACATGCACCTGCTTGCCCAAATCGTGAGCGGTAAAAAACACACTCAAAGCGGTGCCATACTCAGCCGTGGCTAACCCACCGGCATTGCAGTGAGTTAGCACGCCTGAGACTTTGTCGTCCAGCAAGGCCGCTCCGTGTCGCCCAATGGCGTGACACATTTGACGATCTTCTTCATGAATTGCTCGCGCTTCTTGAAGTAGACGTGAGCGAATCGCAGACGCCGATTCATCGCCTAGGCCATGTGCCAGCTCTTTCATGCGTGACAAAGCCCAAAACAAATTCACGGCCGTCGGGCGACTGGTCGCCAGGTAATCTGTCACCTCATTAAGTTTCTGAATGAGCGCCTCCCGTTGATTACCGGCATCGCGGATTCCGATCACCACACCATAGGCAGCAGCAATCCCAATCGCTGGCGCACCACGGACCCGCAGCATCTTGATGGCCTCCCAAACCGTCTCCAGATCTTGGCAATCGATCGTTACCAATTCCGTAGGTAATTTAGTCTGGTCAATGAGAACAAGATGCCCCTCGGTGTCGCCTTGCCAAGCAAGCGTCTCTGTCTGCGATGGAATGGACGAACTCATAAAAATGGGTCTCAATAGGGTGAACAGAACGTTCGTTACAAACTAGCTTTCAAGTTTTCGTTCTTGGCAGCAATTTTACCGATCAAATTGTGTTTGAATTCGGTCAATTTTTGCTTGAGGTTTTCGTCAGCGTTGGCCAGAATCTGAACCGCAAAGATGCCTGCGTTTCGAGGACCCCCCATACCAACTGCCATGGTGGCAACCGGGACATCACCTGGCATCTGGACGGTGGAGAGCAGCGAGTCCAAACCGCCCAGTTCGGCCGTTGGAACGGGCAGCCCGATCACGGGTAGAGTGGTATGAGCGGCCACAACACCAGCCAGGTGAGCCGCTCCACCGGCAGCCGCAATAATCACGCGTAGGCCCCGCTCGTCCGCGGTGCTCGCATATTCGGCTACTACATGGGGCGTGCGGTGAGCACTCATGACGTTGACTTCGTAGGAAACCCCAAATTCGTCCAGGGCGGCACCCACTTTTTTGATTTTGGGCCAGTCACTGTCGCTGCCCATTAAGATTCCAATTACGGGATTGCTCATGTCTATTTATTGCAAATTCAAAAGAAACGAGATGTTTAACTGTCGCCAGATCGTATCGGTTTTTTCGCGAAATAAAATCCCCGTTGATAGAATTCGTAATAGAGATTCTGAGGTGCGGAGGAGGGCTAGATTAGATAAGATACTGGACCACAGATATTCCAAGGAAAAATGACTGATGCCTGAGTTTTCCCAACGTGCTCGTAGTTTACCTGCTTCACCAATTCGTAAGCTCGTTCCCTTTGCAGATGCTGCTAAACAGCGTGGTGTTCGCGTATTTCACCTGAATATTGGCCAACCCGATATTGCCACGCCTCCTGAGTTTTGGGCTGCCATCCGCAATGCCGAATTAGAGGTTTTGGCTTACAGCCCCTCCGCCGGGATTGATTCACTGCGGGAAGAGATTCAAAGCTATTACGCTCGGCTGGGGCACGATTTGCAAGAGCAGCAAGTACTCGTGACGACGGGCGCCTCGGAGGCACTTAGCTTTGTGTTCACCGCATTGATGAATCCTGGCGACGAAGTCATTGTGCCGGAACCGTTTTACGCAAACTACATGTCCTTCACCCTCGGTAAGGATGCCAAAGTCGTGCCGGTGACCTCCTCGCTGGAGAATAATTTTGGCTTGCCGCACGTCGAGGATTTTGAAAAGAAAATTACGCCGCACACCAAGGCAATTCTAATTTGTAATCCAGGTAACCCGACTGGTGTTTTGTATCCCCGGGAAGCACTCCTGCGTTTGCAGGAAATCGCACAAAAACATGATCTGTTTATCATTGCTGACGAAGTTTATCGGGAATTTGCCTACGACGGAAACCAACACACTTCGTGTCTCAGTCTGCAGGGTTGTGAGCAAAACGTAATCGTGGTGGACTCCATTTCGAAACGTTTCTCTGCTTGTGGTGCGAGGATCGGATGCGTTATATCCCGCAATGATGAGCTAATGTCGCTGGTTCTCAAACAGGCTCAAGCTCGTTTGTCGCCGCCGACGCTGGGGCAAATTGGTGCCGCTGAAGTGTACAAGCTGCCGTCGAGTTATTACGCGGAAGTGGCGACCGAATATGCCTCACGGCGTGATTTGCTGAAGGCCGCGCTGGATCGCATGGAGGGCGTGGTTTGCCCGGAAATCAATGGTGCTTTTTACGCGATGGTGCATTTGCCAGTGGATGATGCTGAAAAATTCTGCCAATGGATTTTGGAAGACTTTGATCATCAGGGCTCCACCGTGATGATGGCACCTGGCGGCGGTTTTTATGCAACGCCTGGCCTTGGCCAACACGAAGTCAGGATTGCCTACGTGTTAAACCGCGAAGATCTTTCTGCCGCGATGGATTGTTTGGCGATGGCGTTGCAGGTCTATCCTGGTCGCATCGCAAATCCACTCGCCGAATCGCAGGGCGTTTGAGGCAAGGTGAGAGCGGCTTTGCCAGAAAATTGGCACGTCGCTCGAACTCGCCAATGAGTGCTTAGGTTTCGGGTTGTTCTTGGGCCGCGTCAACTAGATTTTTGGAATCCGTGGAACCCCGCTCTTCCATGATCATGCGAATCGGTACCTCGCCGAAGCTAAGCGTATCTCGTAACACGCCCAGCAAATAGCGACGATAAGTGTTTGAGAATGCCTTGGGGTTACTGCACTTAAAGACAATTGTGGGAGGGGCCACACCAATTTGAGCGGCATAATAAATTTTAGGTCGCTTGCCACGGGCATTCAGCGAAGGGGGGTGATTCTGCACCGCCAAACGCAGCAGACGATTGAGTTCGCTGGTCTGCACCCGGTCGCGACTCTGCTTAAATAACATCTGCGCGTGACTTAATAAACGCTTGACGTTGCGACCCGTTTCGGCCGTTATGAACGCAATGGGTACATTCCACTGTGCGGTGAAATTCTCGTGAAGGTACTCAGCCCATCGTTCGGTTGCCATATGTTCGGACATCAAATCCCATTTGTTCACCACAAAGATGCAAGGCTTGTAGTGCGACTCCACGTAATGACACAGTTGTCGATCGACTTTACTGATGCGGCGACTAGCATCAAAAAACATAAGCACGACATCTGCATAACGGACGGTCCGTTGAGCGCGATGAGTGCTGTAAAATTCAATATCAGTACGCACGCTTTTATTGCGTCGTAAACCGGGCGTGTCGATGGCCACGAACGATTTTCCATCCATCTCAAACCGGACATCCACGCTGTCTCGGGTAGTGCCCGCGACCTCGCTCACGATCATTCTCGGCTCGTCCAACAGTGTATTGACAAAGGTGCTCTTGCCAACGTTTCGCTGACCAACGATGGCAATTTTCATTTCCGGTTCATCGACCGTATCCAAGGGAAGATCGGCGAGCGCTCCAAGGGCTTTGCAAATCTCAGACATCAGTTGGCGTTTATTACGATTGCTCTTGGCGCTGACGATCGTCGGTTCTCCCAAACCCAGTCGGAAAAACTCACTTGTTTCGATATCGTACTTTTCGTGATCGACCTTGTTGGCCACCAGTAATAAGGGAACGCCGCAACCGCGCAAACGTTTGGCGATTCTCTCATCCAGTCCCGTTACCCCCTCACGGGTATCCACTACCATCATCAGGATTTGCGCGGTGCTGATGGCATAGTTGATTTGTTCTTCGATCTCGTTCGACAAGTCATCCACATCATTGATGCCGATGCCGCCGGTGTCGATGATTTCAAAATAGCGCTCGTCATATTCGATCACACGCGTCATGCGATCGCGTGTTACACCGGCAACGTGGTCCACAATGGCAAGACGCTGGCCAGCCAGCCAATTGAAAATGCTGGATTTGCCCACGTTGGGACGGCCGACAATGGCTACTTGTGGAAGTGACATAGGTATTCTGGTCTCGAAAGCGATGTTTTGCGGGTTGTTGAGAGACAACCCAAAACGGAAAGCGGCTCAACGGTTCCCGGGGAACCTGTTTAAGCAGGGGACTGTGACGAATTATGGATGCAATTTGGGCAATAAAACAGGGCTAACGCATTCTAATAAAAAAGAATTACCAACAAGCGATTTTTTGAAGTGCCGGCAGGTAGCATTTTTGAGCTCCCAAGTACCGTGAAAACAGGGGTCCTGGCAACGAAACCCGGCGATCATCTCAATGGGCAGGGCTTCCCCGTTATTTGCTTCGTCCTTTCGACAGTCACGATAATCACCCGAGGCAAGCGAAGCTTAGAGAAAACCAACAGCGGATTTGGTTAGCATGCCGCAGGCAAGTTTGTGGGCGAAAGGGCGGAGAATACTCCGAAACATTCACCCTAAAATGACGCCGAGCATCAGGCCGCACTAATCGGCCTTAGCGGACCGCGGCCGAGGAATTTCACTCCGTTGGTCACCCGCCTACTCAGCTTATTCGGGGGCGTCTTCGCGCTGCTCAACGACGATGTTCAAGACGTTTTCTTCCGGCTTGACGTCTACTTTGAGATCGGTCGTTTCGTATCTTGCATACTTGGGTGCAATGATGTGACCGTGGTCATGAGTAACATTCAAATTGAAATGGTTGGTGATGGCTTGCACAATTACCACTTTGTGGGGGCCCTCTAATGCACCGTCGTTGCGACCCCGGGTGCTAATCACAAACGAGCCGTCCCTTTCAATTTTCCCGCGGGCGTTGATCGGTTCCAGCGTTGATTGGAATTCGATATCACCGAACATAACGGGTGAACCGTCCTCAAAAACAATTTTGCCTCTGACGGGGTGCAAGTCTTCGGATTGCTTGCAGCCAAGGGTGAACAAGAGGGCGGCACAGCAACCAAGCCAACCAAGGCGTTGAGTGAAACTCATGGGATCGATTCTTATAATGTGGCTTGGTTATTCGAATAGGTTTATGACTTGACCATCGGCACGATGGCACAATTGGCCAAGCGTCGTGGTGTCCAACGCATAAGACATGTTGCGAGTACTACCGTCTGCCATGGTGAAGTTGACCACCTGAGGGTGAGCACCACCGAATCCAAGAACCGGTCCCGGTTCCTGTGCGGCTGTTAGCAATGGAACCGTGGGGCCACCAATGCGGGCAAAGGCAGCGAGATCTTCACCGTTGAAAATCGGGCCGTTCCAGGGCATCTGATTTAGTTTACCTTGCGGTATGTGGATTTCACCGGCAAGGATCGTGTTGCTTGTTCCATCTCGCACGTCTTTGATTCGAATCCGATCGATCCAAGTCTTGGGGGGAGCGAATGGACGATCACAAACACCTCGCGATGAGATGATTACGCCGGTACCATTTCCGCCTCGCCAATAATCCGTTGCGTAACCCGCTGAACCGGGGCTGGGATCGCCATGATTGCCACCGTAATCTCCACTCGCTCCGCCTACTACGAGGATCGAGGTCGTACCGCCACATCCGCAAGGAAGTGTCACGGTCCCGTCAATATTGGTGTCGGCTACGACGGCATCTTCCGCTGAGCGTCGCGATGGGCAACAGAAAAGGGAGACAGGCCGATAAACGGTTTCTTTGGGATGGCTAGTGTAGGCAAGCGACAGGTCCCATTCACGATACGCATTATCTTGCTCTACGTAGGGCATGATGCGGACAAACCAAGAAGGTTCTTTCCCACCACAAGCGGTCGTCGGAGTGGGGATCATTGCTTGCTGGTAGCGAGCGGGTGGGTAGGCCTTTTGAGCGTCGTGAAACAACATGGTTGCCAAACCAATTTGCCGCAGGTTATTCAGGCATTCCGTTCTCCGTGCGGCTTCCCGGACCTGTTGCACAGCCGGTAACAACAAGCTGACAAGGATACCGATGATAGCGATGACAACCAGCAATTCGATGAGGGTGAATCCTCTGCGGTGGGATGCAGGCATTTATTAGTGTCTCGTGGTAGAACTCAAATTTGACGGACTCCGGCAGAATAATAAACGTTACGGTTTGGCGTTAGGCACCCTAAAAAATAATTTTTTCGATAATTAGCGTGATTTAGCCGCTCGAGTCAAACGGCTGTTTGGTTGCCGCGCTTTACACGGTTTTACGCACGTTTCTATTACTCACGGCCTCCTTTTGCGTCGGGTTTATTTCGT